>CANHXV010000168.1 GCA_947464665.1 Comamonadaceae bacterium | reverse complement strand
AGTTGGACACCTTGTCCATGGGCATGACAGCCGATTTAGAAGCCGCCATTGCTGAGGGCAGCACGTGTGTGCGCGTGGGCACTGCTATTTTTGGAGTGCGGCTGTAAAAAACCCAGCGCACAGGCTGGGTCGGACTTGGATGGCGCTGTTTAAAACCGCGGCAAATCTGGGTGAGAAATTTTCCCACCTCGCACCAACATTTTGCCGTACTCTGCACATCGGTTGTGTGTCGGAATGACCTTGCCAGGGTTCAGCAAACCAAGTGGATCAAAAGCTTTTTTCAAGGCAAACATCTGCGCATTTTCTTCGGTTGAAAACTGCACGCACATGCTGTTGAGTTTTTCAATGCCCACACCATGCTCGCCTGTGACGGTACCGCCCATGGCCACACTGGTTTCCAAAATGTCGGCGCCAAACAATTCACAGCGGTGCATTTGATCAGCGTCGTTGGCATCAAACAAAATGAGCGGGTGCAAGTTGCCATCGCCTGCGTGAAAAACATTGGCGCAGCGCAGCTGGTATTTCTTTTCCATCTCGGCAATGGCCAACAAAATATCGGCCAAGCGCTTTCTGGGAATGGTGGAGTCCATGCACATGTAGTCGGGGCTGATACGGCCAGAGGCAGGGAACGCATTTTTGCGTCCACTCCAAAAACGCAAGCGCTCGGCTTCGTCCTTGCTCACTGTAATCGCGGTGGCACCGCAGCCGCGCAGCACGTCGCTCATGCGGGCAATTTCCTCTGCTACTTCTTCAGGTGTGCCATCGCTTTCGCACAACAAAATGGCTTCGGCGTTCAAGTCGTAACCGGCATGCACAAAACTTTCCACTGCAGCGGTCATGGGCTTGTCCACCATTTCTAGGCCTGCTGGAATGATGCCCGCAGCAATGACGGCAGCAACCGCATCGCCGGCTTTGCGAATGTCATCAAAGCTGGCCATGATGCATTGCGCCAGTTGAGGCTTGGGTACCAATTTCACGGTGACCTCGGTGGTGATGGCCAACATGCCTTCGCTGCCAACGAGCACTGCCAACAAATCAAAACCGGAAGTGTCCAAGGCATCGCTGCCAAATGTGATGGCATCGCCCTCAATCGTGAGGCCTTTTACTTTGAGCACGTTGTGCAAAGTGAGACCATATTTGAGGCAGTGAACACCACCAGAGTTTTCCGCCACGTTGCCGCCGATGGTGCAAGCAATTTGGCTAGAGGGATCGGGCGCGTAATACAAATCATGCGGCGCCGCCGCCTCTGAAATGGCCAGGTTGCGAACACCACACTGAACCACCGCTGTCCGAGAAACAGGGTCAATTTTGAGAATCTGATTGAACTTGGCCATGGACAAAGTGACGCCGAGTTTGTGCGGCATGGCACCGCCCGATAAACCTGTGCCAGCACCCCGTGCAACGACCGGCACAGCCAATGAATGGCAAACTTTTAAAACAGCTTGAACTTGGCCCTCTGTTTCGGGCAAAGCCACCACCAGGGGTCGTTCGCGGTAGGCCGTCAAGCCATCGCACTCGTAAGGCACGGTGTCTTCCAGTGTGTAAAGCAAGGCGTGTGCTGGAAGCACGGCGCTCAAGGCTTGCACCACCTGCGCTTGTCGATCGGCGCGAGACAAGGCATCAATGTTCGTGAGAGCGTTCATGGCAAATTTTTCTAAAGAAAAAGACAATTTTGAATTATTTGAAGATCACCGTCTTGTGGCCGTTCAACAGCACGCGATGCTCACTGTGCCATTTGACAGCTCGCGCCAAGACTTGGCTTTCGGTATCGCGCCCTTGGGTGGTGAGGTTTTCGACCGTTTTAGAGTGGTCCACTCGGGCCACGTCTTGCTCAATGATAGGCCCTTCGTCTAAGTCTGCTGTCACATAGTGGGCCGTAGCGCCAATCAATTTAACGCCACGGTCATGCGCTTGGTAGTAAGGCTTGGCGCCCTTGAAGCTAGGCAAAAACGAGTGATGAATGTTGATGGCCCGACCCGACAATTTTCGGCACAAGTCGTCCGACAAGATTTGCATGTAACGCGCTAACACCACCAACTCTGCGCCTTCCGATTGAATGATCTCGTACTGCTTGGCTTCTGCCTCGGCTTTGTTGGCCGAGCTCATCGGGATGTGGTGGAAGGGCACGTTGTAGCTGGCTGCGAGTTGATAAAACTCGCGGTGGTTGCTCACAATGGCGCGAATGTCAATGGGCAGCAAGCCACTCTTCCAACGGAAGAGCAAATCGTTCAAGCAGTGACCTTCTTTGCTGACCAAAATGACAGCTGGCATGGCTTGTTGGGTGTTGTGCAAATTCCAAGTCATTTGGAAGGGGACGGCAAAGCTGACCCACTGGCTGCGCAATTCAGCCTCGCTCACTGCGGCGCAAGCAAACTGCACGCGCATGAAAAACAGGCCGGTGTCAGGGTCGTTGTATTGGGCGGCCTCTTCGATGTTGCCGCCACGCGCCAGTAAAAAGCCAGAAACAGCGTGCACGATACCCGTTCTGTCAGGGCATGAAAGGGTGAGAATATAAGCGTGATTCATGGCCAATATTGTCGCAGGGACGGAGCGAGTTTGCCAAAACACAGGCTTTGACAGGTTTACACTGCCAACTCTGGCATTTTTGCTTGTTCCCAGCTTTGAGGTGAATCATGGCTTCTCAAGAAACTCAGCGACCCCAAGGTGCGCCTGGCTTTAACATGGACCACCAATGGTTGCCCTTCACAGCCAACCGCCATTTCAAGCAAGAGCCTCGAATTTTTGTAGCCGCAGAGGGCATGCACTTCACCACCCACGATGGCCGGCAAGTGATCGATGGCATCTCAAGTCTATGGTGTGTTGGCGCGGGTCACAACCGTCGTCCGATTGCGGAGGCCATCAAAAAACAACTGGACACGCTGGACTACGCCACGGCCTTTCAAATCAGCAACGACCAGGCCTTTGAAGCAGCGCACCGCATTGCCGAGATGTGCCCTGGCGATTTGAACAAAGTCTTGTTTTGTAACTCGGGTTCAGAGGCGGCAGACACTGCTTTGAAAGTGGCATTGGCCTACCATCGCGCGCGGGGTGAAGGTCATCGAAACGTTTTCATTGGTCGAGAAAAGGGCTATCACGGCGTCAACTTTGGCGGCATGAGCGTGGGCGGTTTACCAGCCAATCGCAAAGTCTATGGCGCTCAGTTGTTGCCCCGAGTCGATCACATGCGCTTTATTCATGATCCCGTCAACCACGCCTACATTCACAACAAAGAACCGGTCTGGCAAGAAGACCCCTTATTGGAATTAGAAAATCGAATCTTGGCATTGCACGATCCCAGCAATGTGGCCGCCATCATGGTGGAGCCTGTGGCTGGATCGGCTGGCGGGTATTTGCCGCCCCAGGGGTACTTGAAGCGCTTGCGAGAAATTTGTGACAAGCATGGCATTCTTCTCATTTTTGATGAGGTGATCACCGGCTTTGGCCGCATGGGCACCAATTTTGGCGCTGATTATTACGGCGTGGTGCCCGACATGTTGAACTTTGCCAAGTGTGTGACCAATGGCGTCATTCCTTTGGGCGGCGTGGTGTGCCGCGATTTCATCTACGACGCCATGATGAACGCTGACGCCCCCAACCATGCCATTGAGTTTTTTCACGGTTACACCTATTCTGGGCATCCTGTCGCCTGTGCTGCGGCCATTGCCACACTGAAACTGCTGAAAGAAGAAAATCTGTTTGCCAGAGCGGGTCAGATGGGGCCCCTGTTGGGCGATGCGCTGCACAGCGCGCTCAAAGGGTTGCCGAACGTGATCGGAATTCGGAGTTTGGGCTTGGCAGGTGCTGTTGAGTTGTCTCCCTTGGCCGGTGCGCCTGGCAAGCGGGCCTACGATATTTTCTTGGACTGCTTCCACAAGGGTGTCTTGGTGAGGGCTGCTGGCGAAAACCTGGTGCTCTGTCCGCCCTACATTGTGGAAAAAGAACACATTGAAACCATGGTGAACACCTTGGCCGACAGCATTCGAAAGTACGCTTGAAATTGTGAATTGAAACGTGCACGCAGTACCTTACTTGTTGCAGTTGGCCCTGACCTTGCTCATGGGCGTGGCGGCAGCGCTTCTTTGCCAATGGCTTCAGACCCCCATCCCTTGGATGCTAGGCCCCCTGTTGGGCACCGCTTTTTTGTCCATGATGGGAGCGCCCACCCAAAGCGCTGTGCTTTTGCGCAATGTGGGGCAATGGGTGATCGGTATTGCGTTGGGTTTGTATTTCACGGCTGAGGTGGGTCAGTTGGTGTTGAGTTTGTGGTGGGCCATCTTGCTTGGCATCGTCTGGGCCTTGCTCATCGGTTTTGTTTTTGGCTGGTGGCT
>CANHXV010000167.1 GCA_947464665.1 Comamonadaceae bacterium | reverse complement strand
GGGCTTCAACGGTACCGTTTTGCAAAGCCAAATAAACTTCTGCAAACGCAATGGGTGTGGGATTGGCGCCGCAAGCTTCGGGTGTTGCGCGGTAAGCGGGCACATCAGGCACGCGAATCTTGATGCCTTTCATGCCAGCGCAATTGGTAAAGGCTTTTTGCGCTGTGGTGTGACGTGCGCCGTAGTAGGTGTAGGCTGTGACTTGAATGCCAGTTTTGGCACGGAACTCATTCACCATTTCGCCAAAGACTTGGCTTTTGGAGAAGGCCAGCAGGTGGTCGCCATCACGGAAAATAAAGGGGTAGTAAGCAATGCCGAAGCGGGGGTAGGCACGAGCAGCAAAAGATGTGCCGCTGATGATCATGTCCACCGTGCCCAAGGTCAGGCCTTGGTTGATGTCGGTTTCTTTGCCCAATGTTGAGGCTGGGAAGACTTGAATTTCATATTTGCCGTTGGTGCGCTTTTTGATTTCGTCTGCAGCCCAAACAGATTCGGTGTGATAGGCCTCCGACGTTTCATAGACGTGCGCCCATTTCAATTTGGTTTGCGCTTGCGCGACGCCGCTGCCCATGGCGCCTAAAAGGCCCAGGGCAATGGCGCTGGCAGTCGCGAGCGATTTCAATGCATTTCGTTTGGTGGTCATGTTGTCTCCTTTGGGTTAGATGAAAATTTGAGTTGCTGGCGAAAAAACTAAGAACGGGAGGGTGCGCTTCGCCAGCTAGCGCTGAATCGTTGATGGGCTTGTCGCAAATGTTTCTGCATGGCTTTGCGGGCATGCTGTGGATTTTGCGCTTCAATGGCTTGAATCACTGCTTGGTGCTCCGAAATGGCTGCGGCCCAAGCGGCAGGGGATTCAAAGTAATCACCCAAGCGTTCAAACAAGGAGCCTGTTCTGGCCTGCAGGTATTGGTCAAGTGTATCGATCATGACGCTGTTGGCGCATGCTTTGGCAATGGCCATGTGAAATGCAATGTCACTGTCGCGAGGTATCTGGCCCGCCTGCGCATCCTTTTGCATGCCTTTCAAGGCCAGTTTCATGGCCTTGATGTCTTGGGCCGAGGCGTTTTCTGCCGCCAGGGCCGCCATTTCAGCTTCGATTAAAAAGCGTGCCCGCATAACCTCTAGCGGCCCCCATTCAAGCTGCGTGTTGTGGGGGCTAGACTTGGCATGGCCTTTCTTGCCAAGTGATTTCACGTAAATGCCAGAGCCGGTGCGCACCTCAATAACGCCTTCAACTTCCATGGCAATGAGGGCCTCGCGCACCGAAGGACGGCTGACGCTCAATTGGGTGGCCAAGTCGCGCTCTGCAGGCAAGCGTGAACCCACTTTAAATTCGCCTGACGAAATGAGCGCCTGAATTTGTTTGGCAATTTGGCGGTAAAGCCTTTGCGGTTCGATGAGCTTTTCGGACATGAAAGCGGCTGAAGAAAATGGCGGTGAGTTGAATGAGTCAGGGAATACGTGAATTGGACAATTGGTCAGACCAGTTGCACAATCTTCACATGAAACCGGAGTGAGGGTCAAGACTGTTTTGATACGCACAAACCCGAACTTTTCTCAATCAATTTTTCCGCCCACATGACTTCAGTCACCATCGATCGCGTGCTCTTGCGGCAAGTCAACTTGCCGCCGAAGGTTGAGCGCACCGACGCCATTCAATCCTTTGTCACCCAAGAAACCATCTTGCTCACTTTGGTTTGCAGCGATGGCATTCAAGCGACCGGTTACGCCTACACCATTGGCACTGGCGGTAGTTCGGTGGTGGCCTTGCTCAAAGACCATTTGCTGCCACGGCTCTTAGGCAAAAATCCCGTTCACATTGAAGCCATTTGGAAAGATTTGTTTTTTCACACCCATGCCACCGCAGTGGGTGCTATGACCAGTTTGGCGCTGGCCTGCGTCGACACCGCGCTGTGGGATTGGCGTGCCCAAAGCCAAGCTTTGCCATTGTGGCAACTGCTCGGTGGTGCCCAGAGCAAAGTGCCGCTGTACACCACCGAGGGTGGCTGGTTGCAACTGTCTCCCGAGGTCTTGGTCGAGCAAACCCTCAAAGCAAAATCAGAGGGCTTCAAAGGCGCCAAAATCAAAATTGGCAGGCCACACGTCAGCGAAGATGTGGCCCGTTTGTCGGCCGTTCGTGACGCGGTGGGGCCTGGTTTTGAAATCATGACCGATGCCAACCAAGGCTTTCACCGGGCTGAAGCGGTGCGCCGCGCCAAAGCCTTTGAAGGACTTGACTTGGCGTGGTTGGAAGAACCCTTGCCTGCTGAAGATATCAGCGGCCATCGGCATTTGCGAGAGCACACCGCTATTCCTGTGGCGGTGGGCGAATCGATGTACCACCCCATGCAGTTTCGCGAATATTTAGAGCAAGGTGCTTGCAGTGTGGTGCAGCCCGATGTGGCCCGCATTGGCGGCATCACGCCATGGATGAAAACCGCTCATTTGGCCGAAACATTTGACGTGCCCGTGTGCCCCCACTTTCTGATGGAATTGCATGTGAGTTTGTGTGCCGCCATACCCAATGCCACGTGGGTGGAATACATTCCTCAACTGGATGACATCACACACTCCCGCATGAAAGTTCAAGACGGCTTCGCGATTCCACCAGATGCACATGGCTTGGGCGTTGAATGGAATTGGGATGCCATTGAAAAACGGCAAAAGATTTATTTGGAGATCAAACATGAGACTTAAAAACAAACAAATTTTAGTGACAGCTGCGGGCCAAGGTATTGGCCACGCTGCCGTCATGGCGATGGCAGCTGAGGGCGCCACAGTTTGGGCCACAGACGTCAACCCTGAGCTGCTCAAAAGCTACGCAGGGGTTGCCAATGTTCACACCGCAGTGCTTGATGTCATGAACAAAGACGATATTCAAAAACAAGTGGCCCTGATTCCACGCATCGACGCACTTTTCAATTGCGCTGGCGTGGTTCACAGCGGCACCATTTTGCAAGCCACCGACAAAGACTGGGATTTTGCTTTCAGTCTCAATGCGCGCGCGCAGTTTTGGATGATTCAAGCGGTGCTGCCCAAAATGCTAGAGCAAGGTGGCGGTAGCATCATCAACATGGCCAGTGTGTGCTCCAGCGTAAGGGGTTTGCCAAACAGGTTCATTTATGGCGCGTCCAAAGCCGCTGTCATTGGTCTGACCAAAAGCGTGGCCGCCGACTATGTCACCAAGGGCATTCGTTGCAACGCCATTTGTCCTGGCACTGTGGAAACACCTTCATTGCATGATCGCATCAATGCAGAAGCCGACCCTGTTCAAGCACGCAAAAACTTCATTGCCCGTCAACCCATGGGGCGCTTGGCGCAAGCTCATGAAATTGCGCCCATCATTGTTTTCTTGGCCTCAGACGAAGCCATTTTTGCAACAGGCAACGCTTACATGGTGGACGGCGGCATGACCATTTAAGCCATTTAAAAATTATTTCAAAACTCAGTATTCATTCATCACATCTCACAACTTACTTCGAAAAATTATGAACCAATATGACATGAAAGGCCGCCATGCGGTCATCACCGGTGGTGCAACAGGCCTAGGTTATGCAATTGCTGAACGTGTGCTCGCCTCGGGCGGCAGCGTTACCTTGTGGGATCGCGATGAGGCGGGCATGGCCAAAGCCGTTGCAAGTCTGAAGCACCCTGGCTCGGTGCACAGTGTGCAGGTCGATGTGTCGCAGCATGCCTCCGTGGCCGCTGCCACGGCGGCGACTTTGAAAATCGGACCCGTCGATGCGGTGGTCAATTCTGCTGGCATTACAGGCCCTGTCACGCCAGTGGCAAGCTACCCCATCGAGGCCTGGCAACAAGTCATGGATGTGAACGTCAATGGTGTGTTTTATTGCTGCCGTGAATGGACCCCGCATTTGAAAGATCGCCCGGCTGGCCGCATCGTCAACATTGCCTCTGTGGCTGGCAAAGATGGCAACCCCAATGCCAGTGCTTACAGTGCTAGCAAGGCGGCGGTCATGGCCATCACCAAATCACTGGGCAAGGAATTGGCCAACAGCAATGTGCGTGTCAATTGCGTCACGCCGGCTGCTGTGAAAACAGCCATCTTTGATCAGATGACGCCTGAGCACATTCAATTTATGTTGTCTAAAATTCCCATGGGCCGTTTTGGTACACCGGAAGAAGTGGCTGCCATGGTGACTTGGTTGTTGACCGAAGATTGCTCGTTCTCAACCGGCGCTGTGTTCGATTTGTCTGGCGGGCGTTCGACCTATTGATTGGATTTCGATCACAATCAGATCATTCAATAGTGCGTATCCCATTTACGGTTTAATTTTTACTGAATCATTCATCAAAGGAAGTTCTCATGAAACTCGTGCGTTACGGCCAACCCGGCAAAGAAAAACCAGGCCTGATTGATGCCGCTGGCAAATTGCGT
>CANHXV010000166.1 GCA_947464665.1 Comamonadaceae bacterium | reverse complement strand
GCCATCTTGTTTATGCGCTGGTTTTTACCAAACGTTCCACAAAAAATTGTAAGCCACCCGAAGCCTCTTCGATGGGCTCAAGTTGGCGAACGGCTTCCGCCAAACGCCTGAAATCGCGCGCGCCCGCACTTCCCGGGGCAAATTCAGAAACAGGCTGGTATTTTTTCAGCGCCGTCAAAATGAGTTCGTCGTTCTCGATCGAACCCAAATAGCGCACGGTTCGGTTCAGAAAACGAGCACAAACCTGGTTGATTCGCTCAAACAGTTGATACCCTTCTTGGGCACTGGCAACACCATTGGGCACCAGGTAAATTTCGTCCAAACCATGGTCTTGTATCAGAACTTTGATGGTGGCATAGGCATCGGCAATGGAGGAAGGGTCGTCGCGGACGACCACACAACGCCTAGAGCAGGCCGCCATGAAGGCCAAAACCTCAGGAGAAATGCCTGCTGCCATGTCGACAATGAGGTAGTCAATGTCATCGTCAAGGGCGCTAAAAGCTCTGACGATGTTGGCCGCCTGAATGTCACCAAGCGCGGCCATTTCTTGAATACCAGAGGCGCCAGGCACCAGTTTGACGCCCTGACGGGTGGTCACAATGATCTCGGCTAGGGTTTTCTCGCCACTTAAAAAATGACTCAAGTTGTAAGGGCAGCGGCAGCCCAATGCAATTTGGGCATTGGCCAAACTCATGTCTGCATCGAACAACATGACGCGCTGACCCATGGCTTGCAGCGCAACAGCCAAGTTCACAGAGACCGTGGTTTTACCCACCCCTCCCTTGCCACTGGCAATGCCAATGACTTGCGTCGTTTTTGCTTTATCCATGAAGCTCACTTTGAGGCATTTCAAGCGACCAATTGGGGCGACTCAGACCCATGGTGTGGGTGAGCGGCACGTTGGCAGCGTCTGCCTCGTTAACCTGAGTAACTAGTGTCGCAGGTTTTGTGGCATCTTCCATCGTGTCAGGTGCAAAAGCATCTGAAGAAGGGGTCAAATGGGTCATGGCGATGTTGATCAGTTTTTGTAAACCTGAAGATTTCAAGCCATCTGAAATTTTGTCAGAACCACCACCGGCCGAAACCACGCACTGAGCACCGTCTGCAATTAAAAATTGGATCAATGGCCAAGGTGAATTGGACTCATCGAGTTTGCTGATCATGAGTGACTGCCAATTCAGCTTTGATTTCAGCATGATGCGTGACAAAGTCACGGCAGAAGAGTCAGCGGGCACGACAGCATGCAAACCAGCTTCTGGGCAAACTTGCAAAATTTCAGCCAAACGGTCTTCCATTTGAACGCCTGGGGTGTCAATCAGAATCAATCGTTTGGGTGACAATTCTTCGAGCAACAGCTTCAAAGTGTCGGCGCCACTTGCACGGTAGCATTCCACACCCAATTGGGCGCATAACATTTGTGTTTGACTCCATGCTCCAGCGCGCATGTCGTGGTAGCTCACCACAGCCACATATTCACTGCCGTATTGCATGGCCAATTGCTGAGCGGCCTTGGCCACCATCAAAGTTTTGCCAGAGCCCGACAAGCCAGCCATCACATGGATGCCTCGGTTTGGAAAACCCTCTTGAGGGCGCTCAAGATTGTGGGTGAGTTGTGCACGAATGCTGTCCAAGGCACTGTCTAAAGTAGGCTGCTCACGCAAACCTTCTTGCAGCAAAGCACGCAATGCTGTTGGCACGCCCACCTCTGTCATGGCTTGCACAAGCGGTTGAATGTGTTCGGGCCAATATTGATTCATTTGCCAGCTCGCGGTTTGCTGGCTCAGTCTAAATTCTTGACGCAAGGCTGCCAACTCTTCGCGAACCAAAGAAACAATTTCTTGGCTGCGAGCTTGTTCGCGGCCTTGGCTCAGCAGGTGATCGCCTGAATCATTTGCATTTGAATCACGTGAACCATTTGAATCGCCCTGGCCGCCTGTCTTTAACAATTGATGCAAATGGTCACTGAATGGTTGATTGACAGAAGATGGTGTGCTGGAAAGTTTTTTGTGAACGCCAGATGGCGCTGCACCAGATGCGTGACGTGTCGCTGTTGGCCCATTGTCAATTGCGCCGAGTTCTTCAGCCATCAACTCATCTGAATAGGCTTCGGCCACATCCAGCGCCACGATCAATTCCGTTTGACCTTCCACACGATTGTTGGAAATGATCAACACATCGGGGCCAAACAAAGCCATTGCCTTTTCAGTGGCACTGCGCGTGTCGCGGGCAAGTATGCGTTTGAGTTCCATGGTCTTATCTCTTCGTCAATCTAATGGTTGTATCTGGTTTTGTACTTTGTGAATCACGTGTGCTTCAGCGGGTTCATCGGGTTTCAGCGTGCACGGTGTGAACCACTTTGACAGTCTGGTCATCTGGAATTTCGCTGTAAGACAGCAAAGTCAAGTCGTTCACGCGATACCGCACAGCCTTGGACAACCAAGGGCGAATCACGGGGGACACCACCAACACAGCGGGGTGACCCATTTCTTCGACAGCGCGTGCGCCATCGCGCAAAGCACCAAACAAACGCTCAGCCAAACCTGGCTCCATGGCAATGCTTTGGCCGGGGGCAGTTTGTTGCAAAATATTGTGAATGAGCTGCTCAAGGCTAGGATCCAAAGTCATGACCGACAGGCCATTGGTATCGTCCACCAAACTTTGAACAATCATGCGGCCCAACTTAGGACGCACCAAAGACGTCAATTGATCAGGCTCTTGCGTGCGGCTGGCCACTTCAGACAAAGTCTCGGCAATGGTGCGCATGTCGCGAATCGACACCGATTCGTTCAACAAGTTTTGCAAGGTGCGTGTGACCACGCCCAAAGACAACTTGCCAGGCACCAAGTCTTCCACCAACTTAGGCGACTTGGCAGCCAACTTGTCGAGCAATTGCTGGACTTCGTCATGGCTGAGCAAATCGGAAGCGTTGTCGCGCAAAACTTTGTTCAAGTGGGTGGCCACAGCGGTGCTAGCGTCCACCACGGTGTAACCCAAGGTGCGAGCCAAGTCGCGCTGAGAAGGATCAATCCAGACGGCATCCAAACCGAAGGCGGGCTCTTGCGTGGCTTGACCTTCCAGCGGTCCATAAACTTGACCAGGGTTGATGGCCAATTCTTTGCCCACTTTAATTTGACCCTTACCGCGAACCACGCCCTTCAACACGATGTGATAAGCATCGGGATCGATGGTCAAAGCGTCGCGAATGCGCACGGGTTGAACCAAGAAGCCCAACTCGGCAGATAATTTTTTGCGCACACCCTTTACGCGGTTCATCAACTGACCCCCTGTTTCAGGGTTCACCAAGGGAATCAAGCCGTAGCCAATTTCAAGGCCAATCAAGTCCACTTGATCGACATCGTCCCAATCCAACTCTTTGGGCTCTTCTAAAGCTGCTTGTGCCGCTTGTTCTGCTGGGGTAGCGATGGGGTTGTTTTGTTTCTGTGTAATGCGATAAGCCAAGCCTGCGGTGGCCAAAGCCAATGTCAGGAATACCAAATGAGGCATGCCGGGTACCAAGCCCATGATGGCCAAAATGGCGGCCGACAGGTACAAAGCCGGAGGGTTGGACAACTGAGAAGAGGCTTGTTCCGTCATGGACTCAGAAGTGGTCACACGGGTCACGATGATGGCTGTGGCCAATGACAAAAACAATGCAGGAATCTGTGCCACCAAGCCATCACCGATGGTCAGCAAGGTGTAAATGCGACCAGCTTCAGACAAGGACAAATCGTGTTGAGCCACGCCAATGGTTAGGCCACCAATCAGGTTAATCACCAAAATAAGCAGGCCCGCCACCGCGTCGCCAGACACAAATTTAGAGGCACCGTCCATGGAGCCGAAGAAATCTGATTCTTGAGAAAGTTCTTCGCGGCGTTTTTTGGCAGTTTCTTGGTCAATCACGCCAGCATTCAAGTCGGCGTCAATTGACATTTGCTTGCCTGGCATGGCGTCCAAGGTAAAGCGAGCGTTCACTTCAGAAACTCGACCTGCACCCTTGGTCACCACAATGAAGTTGATGATCATCAAAATAGCAAAGATGATGAAGCCCACCACGTAGTTGCCACCGATCACAAACTCACCGAAAGCTGCCACCACTTTGCCAGCAGCCTCGTGGCCTTCATGGCCATCAACCAAAATGACTCGGGTGGATGCCACATTCAAACCCAAGCGGAGCATGGTGGCGAATAACAAAACAGATGGAAAGGATGAAAACTCAAGCGGTTTGCGGGTGCCAATGGCAATCATGATGACCAACAAACTGCAGCCAATGTTGAAGGTAAACAGAATGTCCAACAACAATGGCGGCAGAGGTATCACCAACATGGCCATGATCAACAACACCATGGCGGGCAAGCCCAGGCCGGCGTAATCAAATTTGGACAGGTTCTGTCGAACCGCTGACAGGGTCAAGGTGCTCATGGTTGGCCTAAGGGGCT
>CANHXV010000165.1 GCA_947464665.1 Comamonadaceae bacterium | reverse complement strand
CTTTTTACTCGTAACCGAAGGAGCGAACACGCGCTTCGTCGTCGGCCCAGCCAGAGCGAACCTTGACCCACAACTCAATAAAGACTTTGGCATCCATGAGCTTTTCCAACTCTTGACGTGCTTCAGTGCCAATGCGTTTAAGGCGCTCACCTTTGTCGCCAATGACCATGGCTTTATGGCCCTCGCGCTCCACCACAATGGTGGCGGCAATGCGAATCATGCGATTGGCTGAACGGCTGGGTTCTTCTTCGAACTTATCAATCACCACGGTGGAGGTGTAGGGCAATTCATCTCCCGTGAAACGAAACAATTTTTCACGAACAATTTCACTGGCCAAAAATTTTTCACTTCGGTCGGTGAGTTCATCTTCACCGTACATCCACACTTGTTCTGGCAAGTATTTTTCGCAGTACCCCATTAGGCGCTCAATGTCTTTGGCATTTTTGGCCGACATCGGTACAAATTCTGTGAAAGGGTGCCGCTCTTGCATGTCTTTGAGCCAAGGCGCCAACTCTTCGCGTCGGTTGACGGTGTCTAACTTATTGGCAATCAACAAAACAGGCACATCGGGTTTCAGCAATGCTAAAACTTTGGCATCGGCCGTGTTAAACATGCCAGCTTCTACAACAAACAACACCAGATCGACATCACCCACTGCACCCAATACAGTTTTGTTCAAAGACTTGTTCAGCGCCGTGTTATGACGGGTTTGAAAACCTGGGGTATCCACAAACACATACTGTGTGGCACCTTCTGTGCGAATGCCGGTAATCCGGTGACGAGTGGTTTGCGCTTTGCGCGATGTGATGCTGATTTTTTGGCCAACCAATGCATTGAGCAGAGTCGATTTGCCCACATTAGGTTTGCCAACAATGGCGACCAAACCGCAACGTTGAGCGGGATTGGTTTCTGTGTTCATCCGCGGGCCTTGACTTTCAAAATTTCAAGCATGGCGGCTGCCGCGGCTTGTTCACCAGCACGTCGCGAAGGGCCGCTACCATGCTGTGAAAGACTGAGTTCGGGAATGTCGCAAGCAACATCAAAAATTTGTCGGTGAGCTGCGCCAGAAGTGGAGACCACAGAATACTGAGGAACCTGTAATTTTCGGCCTTGAAGCCATTCTTGTAATTCTGTTTTGGGGTCTTTGGCAGCCGCTTGCATCTGCGGATTGATTTCAACATTTTGAAACAATCTGTGCACCAATTGCTCAGCAATTTCATAACCTGCATCAAGAAAAACAGCACCAATCAAAGCTTCCAAAGTGTCTGCCAAAATAGAGGGACGGCGCTGGCCACCCGATTTCAACTCTCCCTCCCCCAACTTAAGACAAATTGGAATTTGCAGCGTTAGGGCCAATTGATGCAAGGTTTCTTGCTTGACCAAATTGGCTCTCACGCGAGACAAATCACCCTCGGGTAATTCACTCAGCTGAGCGTAAAGCAAATGAGCGACGGCCAGGTTCAAAACTGAGTCGCCCAAAAACTCTAGCCGCTCGTTGTGATCTGCGGAGTAACTGCGATGCGTCACAGCCCTCTCCAACAAATTTACATCTTTGAAGTTGTGCTGCAGGCGGACTTGCAATTGACTGAGATCGTCGTTCAAACAGAGAGCCTGAAATTGAATTTAAAAAATGACCATTTGAATGCGTTTTGACATGTTTAAGACGATCGGCTCAATTGAATGCACCAATACGCCCCAGATTTCCAAAATTCATCCAAACAAAGAAAGCCCGACCAACGATATTGGCGTCGGGGACAAAACCCCAATAACGTGAATCAAGGGAATTGTCTCGATTGTCGCCCATCATGAAGTAATGTCCTTCAGGCACCCTACAAATGACACCCTCTACGGTGTAATTGCATTGATCTCTGTAAGCAAAGTCATCTGCGCCAGGAATAAAGGCGGGTCGCTCGTCATCCACGATTAAATTGTGTGGCCTGCTGCCCAGTTTTTCCTGTGATTGCTTAAAGTAGCGCATGACTGATTCATCAAAAAACTCTGGCAACGCCTCAGTGGGCACAGGTTGTCCATTGATTGTTAGCTTTTTGTTCAAGTAGGCAATTTGATCACCTGGAATACCCACGACCCGCTTGATGTAATCCACACTAGGGCGAGGAGGGTAACGAAAAACCATCACGTCCCCACGGGCAACTGGCGTGCCTTGACTTACTTTGAGGTTGAGCACTGGCAAACGAACACCGTAGTGAAATTTATTGACCAAAATCAAGTCGCCAACCCAGAGGGTTGGAATCATGGAACCAGATGGAATTTTGAAAGGCTCAAACAAAAATGAGCGCAGAATAAAAACCACCAAAATGACGGGAAAGAGGCCGGCGGTCCAGTCCAACCACCAGGGTTGCATCAGGAGTCGATCTCGAGCTTCACCGGTGTCGGTATCTTGGCGATCAATGCCCATTTTTGACAGTTCTTGCTGACGTTTGGCTTTGTCTTGGTCAAGTTGCTCGACGGCTTTAAGTCGCTGCGGCCAAAAATAAAACTTTTCAGCCAACCAATAAACGCCTGAAATAATGACCGCCATCAGCATGAGCAAGGCAAAGTTGCCCTCTATCATCCCGCTGTACCAAGCACCGGCATAACCTAATAATGCGGCCAGCAAAAATCCCGTTAAAACTTCCATCAATCTTCCACCTGCAAAATAGCCAAGAACGCCTCTTGCGGCACCTCAACTGAGCCAATTTGTTTCATTCGTTTTTTACCCGCTTTTTGTTTCTCAAGCAATTTACGTTTACGCGAGATGTCACCACCATAGCACTTGGCAAGCACATTTTTACGCAAGGCTTTGACTGTTTCACGGGCAATGATGTTGGCGCCAATGGCGGCCTGGATGGCCACATCAAACATTTGGCGACTGATGATTTCTCGCATTTTGGCCACCACAGCACGCCCGCGATAGGCAGACTGGGTGCGGTGAACGATGATGGACAGTGCATCCACCTTTTCACCGTTGAGCAAAATATCAACCTTCACCACATCTGAAGCGCGATATTCTTTGAATTCGTAATCCATCGACGCATAACCTCGTGAAACCGATTTCAATTTGTCAAAAAAGTCTAAAACAATCTCGCCCAGAGGCATCTCATAGGTGAGCATGACCTGGCGACCGTGATAGGCCATGTTGAGTTGAACGCCCCGCTTGACGTTGGCCAATGTCATGACAGGTCCAACGTAATCTTGGGGCATGTACAAATGCACCGTGACGATGGGCTCCCGAATCTCTTGCATCTTGCCTTGGTCGGGCATTTTGGCGGGGTTCTCCACCATCACCACTTCACCATCACCCTTGACCACTTGGTAGACCACACTGGGAGCCGTCGTGATCAGATCTTGGTCAAATTCACGCTCAAGTCGCTCTTGCACAATTTCCATGTGCAATAAGCCCAAAAATCCACAACGAAAACCAAATCCAAGGGCTTGAGAAACTTCGGCCTCGTAATGCAAGGAAGAATCGTTGAGTTTGAGCTTTTCAAGCGCATCCCGCAAAGAATCATATTGGTTGGCTTCTGTGGGATACAAACCTGCAAACACCTGGGGTTGAATTTCCTTGAAGCCAGGCAATGCTTTTTCAGCAGGGCCTAAATTGTTGGGCAGCTTCTTTTCCAAGGTGATGGTATCGCCCACTTTGGCGGCCTGTAGCTCTTTGATGCCTGCAATGATGTAACCCACCTGACCGGCCTCTAGGCTCTCGCGTGATTCATTGGCAGGGGTAAAAACGCCCATGGTGTCAGCGTTATACACAGTCCCTGTGGCCATCATTTTGAAACGTTCACCTTTACCCAATCTGCCATCGACCACGCGGACCAACATGACAACCCCAACATACGTGTCGAACCAGCTGTCAACGATCATGGCGCGAAGGGGTGCGTTGGGGTTTCCTTTAGGTGCAGGAATTTTGGCGACGATGGCCTCTAGAATTTCTTCAATACCCATACCCGTTTTTGCAGAGCACGGAATGGCTTCACTGGCATCGATGCCGATAACGTCTTCGACTTCGGCCTTGGCATTTTCTGGATCGGCTTGAGGCAAATCCATCTTATTGAGAACGGGTACCACCTCGACGCCCAAATCAAGCGCGGTATAGCAATTGGCAACCGTTTGCGCTTCTACGCCTTGACTAGCATCGACCACCAACAAAGCACCTTCGCAAGCAGACAAAGAGCGTGACACCTCATAAGAGAAGTCAACGTGGCCCGGGGTGTCGATCAAATTGAGGTTGTAGATTTGGCCATCTTTGGCTTTGTATTGCAGCGAAGCTGTTTGCGCCTTGATGGTGATACCACGCTCTTTTTCAATGTCCATGGAGTCGAGAACTTGCGATTGCATTTCACGCTCCTGCAAACCACCGCAACGTTGAATCAATCGATCGGCGAGTGTCGATTTGCCATGATCGATGTGCGCAATGATGGAGAAATTTCTGATGTGATTCATCAAGGACCAGCTACAAGTGTTTGAGATTCAAAGGACTAGACAAGAAAAAAGGGCGCGTCGAATGAGGACGCG
>CANHXV010000164.1 GCA_947464665.1 Comamonadaceae bacterium | reverse complement strand
CCCATCATTTCGACGCACAATTGGTTCTGCTCCAAGTAACAACGGTTCACATCGGTGATTTCCAATTCACCTCGCGCAGAAGGTTTGATGTGAGCGGCAATGTCGCACACTTGTTGGTCGTAAAAATAAAGACCCGTCACGGCGTAATTGCTTTTGGGATGCTGAGGTTTTTCTTCAATGCTCAATGCACGGCGTTGATCGTCAAAGGCCACGACACCATATCGTTCGGGATCGTGCACGTGGTAGGCAAAGACAGTGGCTCCGGAGGTTTGCGCGTCAGCCCTTTGCATCAGTTTGACAAAGTCGTGGCCGTAAAAAATGTTGTCTCCCAAGACCAACGCAGAGGGGTGGTTGCCTACAAAATCTTTGCCAATGATGAAAGCTTGCGCCAATCCATCAGGGCTGGGTTGTACCGCAAACTGAATGTTCATTCCCCATTGGCGGCCGTCACCCAATAGTTCGTAAAACCGAGGTGTGTCTTGGGGTGTACTGATCAACAATATATCTTTGATGCCTGCCAACATGAGGGTGGTCAGGGGGTAATAGACCATGGGTTTGTCATACACAGGCATCAATTGCTTGGAGACAGCTTGTGTCACAGGGTACAAGCGAGTCCCTGACCCGCCTGCCAAAATAATGCCTTTGCGTGTATTCATTTGGCGATTTTGCCACGACTGACTGCCAGATCAAGCCATATGCACTTATGCTTGATACCTATGTCGTTTAAAGATCTAGGCCTTTTGCCCGAGTTGCTCAAAGCACTCAAATCCAAAACTTACCCAAGCCCCACCCAGGTTCAGCGGGATCTGATTCCTGTTGCTCTGCAAGGCCAAGACGCTTGGGTGACTGCGCCCACTGGCTCAGGCAAAACCTTGGCCTACGCACTACCGTTATTAGAACAATGGGCCCATTCAATTTCAAAAAATCAACCCGCCGGGGTTTCGAAATTAGCTTACGCTAAGTCGATCAAAACCACTCAGTCTCTGGTCTTGGTGCCCACCCGAGAATTGGCAGTTCAAGTCAGTCAACTGTTCATGAGTTTGTCCGCTCAATGGGGCCATCTCTGCAAAATCACCGTTGTATTTGGTGGTGTTTCGATCAATCCCCAAATGATGGGCCTGCGAGGCGGAACAGATATTTTGATCGCCACACCAGGACGTTTAATTGATTTGCTAGAACACAATGCCCTCAAATTGTCTGCCGTCCAAACCTTGGTCTTGGATGAAGCTGATAAATTACTAGAGCTTGGCTTTCAAGAAGAACTGCAATCTATCTTGAGGCGACTTCCATCCAAGAGGCAAAACTTATTTTTCTCTGCCACCAGACCCCAAAGCATGGTGGCTTTGGCCCAGGCCCTGCTATTAGATCCCCTTGAAATTCACATTGAAGGCAAAACGCTCCAGCCTGCCGAAATATTGCAGCGTGCCATCCACACCGATATGGGCAAACGCACACAGCTCTTGAAACACTTGATCAAAGAAGAAAATTTGAAACAAGTATTGGTTTTTGTAGCGACCCAGCACAGCAGTGAAATTGTGGCCGCCAAACTGCGTGTTGCAGGCATTGCTGCAGAGCCATTTCATGGGCTACTGAGTCAGGGCAAAAGACAACAAGTTTTGGCAGACTTCAAAGCCCAACGTGTCAAAGTGGTGCTTGCCACAGATCTGGCTGCGCGCGGCCTAGACATTGAAAAACTACCAGCCGTCATTAATTTCGACTTACCCAGATCGGCAGTTGATTACACCCATCGCATAGGCCGCACGGGTCGAGCTGGCGAGGCAGGATTGGCCATCAGCTTTGTGACACCAGAATCATTGAGTCATTGGTCATTGATTGAAAAACGGCACTCGGTGAAGCTCGAGAGAGAATGCATTCCAGGTTTTGAAGCCAGCTCGCTGGTTCCAGAGAAAGAAAACGGCAATGGTGGCGTTAAAGGCAAGCGTCCCAGCAAAAAAGATAAGTTGCGTCAGCTGGCTGCGGCTGGGATGCCATTGACCCAGTGATTGAGCAGGCTTAAAAAGGCGCTGCCGATCCAAAACGACGGTCTCGTTTGCAGAACCATTCCAAGGCCTCAGCAAACTGTTTGACACTGAAGTCTGGCCACAAAGTGTCAATGAAATAAAGCTCAGCGTATGCGGCTTGCCAGAGCATGAAGTTGCTGACGCGGGACTCGCCCCCCGTTCGGATCAGCAAGTCCATTTCTGGTGCATCGGCCGTACTGAGAAACGGTGCGAGTTGAGCTTCAGTGAGTTGCTCGATACCAAGGTCAAGATTTTCGCGCTGCCAAGATTGAGCCGCTTGAACAAAATCCCAACGTCCACCATAGTTAGCGGCCACTCTGAGTGTGATCTTGGCGTTATGTTGTGTTTGTTGTTCAGCGCGCAAGATCAAGTCTTGCAATTCATCGCTGAATTTGGACTTGTCCCCGACGACTTTCAAACAAACGCCATTGCTCTCCATCTCGTCCACTTCTTTTTGCAGATAGCTGGCAAAAAGGCTCATCAAAACGGACACTTCCTCGGGCGGACGTCGCCAATTTTCGGTGCTGAAGGCAAACAAACTAAGATGCTCTATGTTAGAGCGAATGCATGACTCCACAATTGCACGCACACGTTTCGCACCCGATGCATGCCCCAATGCGGCAGGTAAAAGTCGCTTTTTAGCCCAACGGCGATTCCCATCCATGATGATGCCGACGTGCTTTGGGAGGGGATTTGATGACAATCGAATTCACATTATTTGAAAGACAATGTGATTCTATTACCTCTCACCTCATGAAAAAGGCCGCTAATTGCGGCCTTTTCAAATTCCAGTCAGTGAGTTTACGCAATTAAAAACTTATTCCGGTCTTGACCATCAATCCATTTAGGTGCTTTACCTCGACCAGTCCAGGTTTGGCCAGTAGCTGGATCACGGTATTTGGGGGCGACTTTATTGACTGTAGATTTTCCAGCTGATTTAGCAGCACCCCGACCAGCTGGGAAAATATCTTGAACAGTTAAACCAAATTCAGCCACCAATTCACGGGCTTTTCGAACAGCCTCAGAAAGTTCCTTTTCACGAGCAGAAGCAATAGCTTGCTCCAATACTTCACGTTGCTTCAGTAATTCTTTGTAGGAGTTATTCATAAAGATCCAATTAATATAATAAGCTTGTTTAATTAACAAGAATATCACTATTCTAATACAAATAAATTTGATTGATAATTTACAAAACTCACAAATTCAATAATTAATTAATAAATTTAGCATTTATCTTATCTATCCGACGTCCCTCAAGAGATAAAACTTCAAAATACCAATTTTCGATTTGAACAATATCACCCACTTCAGGCAGATAACCCAACTCTGAAACAATAAATCCACCCAGGGTATTGAATAATCCCCTTTCTTCACCATTCAATTGCTTGATATCAAGCCTTGATTTAAGTTCATTCACAGGCATTAAGCCATCCAGAACCCATGTGCCGTCTACTTGTGATGAGGCCCATGCATCTTCAACCGTGAGAGGTCGCAATTCACCGGTAATGGCCTCCAGTAAATCTCTAGGGGTTAACAAGCCCTGCACCACACCATATTCATCCACGACAAAGACCATTCGTCCGGATTTATCGCGAAGCTGCTCCAAAAGGGTCATGCCGCTTAATGTTTCAGGGACAAATGTGGCGGGAAGGGCATAAGCTTCAACAGTCGAGTCCTCAGCATTTGTCAGAGAAACCAAGCGCGCAAGGCTGACCACCCCAATCACATCGTCCAAATTGCCGCGGCAAACGGGGTACCAAGAATGTCCGTCTACACCCTCATTCAAACCCACTTGTGCCAAACACTCAGAACGCGTCATACCACCCTCGAACCACTGAATATCAAGCCGCGGCACCATCAAGGAAGTCAGTGGACGATCGTCCAAATGGAAAACATTTCTGACCATTTGGTGTTCATGCGCCTCAATCAATCCAGCATCCACGCCTTCTTCTAGGCTGGCAGTAATTTCCTCTTCTGTGACAGCACGATTGCCACGCGTATCAATTTGCAGCAGTTTCAATACGGCATGGGTTGTGATGGAAAGCAAACCGACAAAAGGCCTGGCCGCACTGGCCAACCAAGCCATTGGCCTGGCCACAAGACGCGCCACAGGCTCTGGATACAGCTGACCGATTCTTTTTGGCACAAGTTCACCAAAAATAATGGTTGTGAAGGTAATGGCCGCCACAACCAGTGAAGTGGCTGTAAAGCTTGCTGCAGATTCAGCAAGGCCCCAACTCATGAGCCAAAGAGCAACAGCACCACTGAATGCGGCTTCTCCCACAATGCCATTCATCACACCAATCGAAGTGATGCCCACTTGAACTGTTGACAAGAACTGGGTGGGGTTCTCAAGCAATTTAAGGGCCGTTGCGGCACCCTTGTCCCCCGCTTCTTCCATGGCAGCCAGCCTAGCCTTTCGGCTAGAGGCCAGGGCCAATTCAGACATGGCAAAAACGCCATTCACCAAAGTTAAAAACACAATCAGTAAGAAATCCATCCCTCCATTGTG
>CANHXV010000163.1 GCA_947464665.1 Comamonadaceae bacterium | reverse complement strand
GCAACCACATCAAGATCGATGAAAACACAATGACCAGCACCATGCCCAGCCAATAGTGGGGAACGCTAACCCCCAGCACGGAAGTCAGCGAGGCCAATTTATCGAGCCAGGAATTTTGAAAGTAACCGGCCACAAAGCCAAACAAGCAACCGAACAAAAAGCCAATCAAGGTGGCTACCATGGCCAAACGCAAGGTGTTGCCCACCGCCTTCATCACCTCGCTGAAGACCGGCCGGTTGCTGGCGATTGAAGTACCCAAATCACCCTGTAAGGCACGCCACACCCAACTCACAAACTGCTCGGGGTAAGAGCGGTTGAAACCGTAGAGTTCTTTCAACTTGGCTTGCAACTCAGCCGAAGCGTCAGGGGGCAGGATGGACACCAACGGATCGCCCGGCGCTAGGTGCACCAGGGCAAAACACACCAAGGCCACACCCAGCATGATTGGCAAGGTGTAGAGAAGGCGTCGCCACAAAAAAACAAACATCCCACTGCTCCATGTTGGGCAAGCCACGAGGCACCACTAAGGCCCTTAAGCGATAAAGTAAAAGCCGGCGTGGTAAGAAACCACACCGGCTGGCCTAAGCATCAATCCATGGAAATGGGGGCTAAATCGACAAACCAGCTGCGTGCCTGCACGAGGCCTTTAACCTTGGTGCTGATAGCGCGTGGGCCAACATCGTGGGCAATCCAAACGAAGGGGGCCTCTTCGACGATACGTGCATGCAGCTTGGACAAAGCTTCGTCGCGCTTTTTGTCATCAAACTGGGTGCGCGCATCGGATATCAACTTGTCAAACTCAGGGTTGCCAAAGTAGCCCCAATTGTTTGATACCGGTGGGAAGGTGCCTGTGCTAGTGAAACGAACCATGCCAAAGAAGGGATCCATCGCGGCGTAGCTCACATTGATGGCATTGGCGCCATTGGCCGATGGGTCCTTTGCACCCTTGCGCCAGTTGGTGAACAAGGTGTTCCACTCAATCACATCGAATTCAACGTCAAAGAAGCACTGTTTGAGCGACTGCTGCACAAACTCGTTCATGGGCAAGGGCTGCATTTGGCCTGAGCCAGAGGCGGAAATTTGCACCTTGACCTTGAGCGGCTTGGCCGCGCTGTGGCCGGCTTGGGTCATTAAAGTTTTGGCTGCGTTCACATCGTACTTGATGTCGAACTTGGGGTTGCCCCACCAGGGGTGACCCGGGGGCACAGTACCTTTAGGAACGGCCATCATCCCGCCCAATAAGGTTTTGATGCCTTCACGGTCAACGCACAGGTTGGCCGCTTGACGCACCCTTTTGTCCAACCAGGGCGAGCCATCGGCAAAGGACAACTGCCATGGCCAAACATGCGGCTGGGCATTGCTTTCAATCTTGAAGCCACGTTGCGTAATTTGGGCCATCGCATCAGGCGCTGGAGCCTCAATCCAATCTACCTGGCCACCGAGCAAGGCAGCGGTGCGAGCATTGGCCTCGGGCATGGGTAACATGACAACGCGGTCAAGCTTGGGCACTCGCTTGGGGTCCCAATAAGTTTTGTTGGCCACCACTTCCAAGCGCTCGCGCGGCACAAAGCGCGCCATCTTGAACGGGCCAGAGCCCGATGCGTCTGCGGCAAAAGCCGTCCAAGCAGCTTTGGATTTGTCTGCAGGTGTAGCGCCTGCGGCAGCATCAAACTTTTTCTTCCAATGCGCAGGCGAGGCCATGAACAAATTGGTCAGGTTCAGGGGCAAAAAAGCATCGGGTTCGCTGGTGGTGAGTTCCACCGTCAATTCGTCAATCTTGCGGGCGCTGCGCAAGGTGGGCATGCGCGAAGCGGTCACACCAACCTGGCTGGCATCAAAGTGAACTGCGTCTTTGTCCAACACTTTTTGTACGTTCCACACAATCGCATCGGCGTTGACGGGCGAGCCATCATGAAACTTCACATTGGGGCGCAGTTTGAAGACCCACTTGGTTTTGTCGCTGCCACTCACGGCCCAAGAGTTTGCCAAGCCGGGAATCAGCACGCTGGGGGCATTGCTCTTGGATAAGTCCCAATGCGTCAACGCGTCATACATAGGAATGCCAGTAAAACGGTTGCCCTCAAAACCTTGGTCGGGCTGACCCAAGGTGCGGGGTATGTCTGCTGCAGTCATGGCAATGCGCAACACTTTTTCTTGCGCCTGCACGGCCAAGGTCATGGCGCTCAAACCCACGCCGATGGCCAAGGTGATGGCCGAAGGTGCAGAGGAACTAAAAATGGGTAGGCTGAACCTTTTCATACAAACTCCAATGATGGTGATTAAAAATGAGAAGCAAACGATATTTAGCATATCAAAGAATATTGAGCGCAATGCCCGTGTAAATACCTAAAAATAGCGGCACGCAATTTATATGCCTAAGTTATCAATTTAAATTGAATGCGCTTGGCAGATTCATCTCCGATCAACGGCTTTTACAGACTAAAAGTTGTGACCAACAAACTAAAACGCCTGTACATTGATTTGAATACCACCCAAAATAGTGCTTCATGCACTTTTTTAATTCATGACAAGCACAAAGAAATGATTTTTTTAATTAATCCTTCAAAATCGTTCACATGAAAGAATGAAGAACTGTTGAATGACAGATTCAAACTCCACCCCATTCAATACCGAGCGATTGATCTTGACCCTCTCTTATCCGATAAATTTTCCACGCGTTTGAATTAACTTGACAATTGCAATACATCAGGCGCGCGCCCTTTTCGAGCAAGGCGTGAAGGCATTCGAATCGGGCCAACTGTCGCAAGCCGAATCGTGCTTTGCAAAGGCGCTCGAACTAGCCCCCGAGCGCCCTTCGGTGCTGATGAACCTGGGAGTAGTTAGAGCAGCGCTCGGACAGACGGACCAAGCCATTGGGCTATTACGCAGGGCAGCGGAACTCGAGCCAGAAGCCATTGAAAACTGGGTCCATTTAGGCGCCACTTATGCTGAAACGGGTCAATTTCGATTCGCGTTGGAAGCGCTGGATCGGGCATTGGCCTTGCAACCACAGACCCTTATTGCTTTAAGACACAAGGCCTCGGTTTTAAGGGAGTTGGGCCAACACAATGAATCGGCAAAATGCCTAAAGATGCTGCACCAACAGGGTGGAGGTGATGAGTTCACCAGCTTCATGCTGGCCGCCGTGCAACATTCAGAGAGCGGCTGGACTCAAGAGCCACCCGCCCCACCAGCGGGCTATGTGGCCAATTTATTTGACCGCTACGCCGAGGATTTTTCCGCTCACTTGTCAAAACTAGACTACCGTGCGCCCGAGATCTTGGTCAAGGCTGCCTTGGAATGCCTTTCTCCGCCGTGGCCACGAGTCCTCGATCTTGGCTGTGGCACAGGCTTGGCAGGTCAAAGCCTGCAAGGCCATGCCATGCGCGTCGACGGCGTTGATCTGTCGCTCGGTATGGTGAAAAGAGCACAAGAAAGCGGTCATTACCAGAGGGTCTGGCAAGGGGATATTCACGACGCCATGGAACAGGCACACCGAACGGAAGATCGATACAACCTGATCGTCAGTGCCGACGTGTTCATCTACGTGGGCGCATTGCAGAGAGCGTTCCAGCTTGCAACTTCGGTGCTGCGTGCCGGTGGCGGTTTAGCATTGAGCTTGGAGGAGTGGGCGGAAGGTCCCGAGGGGTATGTGTTAAGGCCCAGCCTGCGATACGCGCACTCGCTGGCATATATTCAGCGCTTGGCCTCAGACCACGGCTTTCAAATTCTTCGAGCAGACAGAGATCTGTTGCGTCATGATCACGGAACGGCCATAGGTGGGCTATTTTGCATTTTGCAAAAAAACTCTTAAACAAGGCTCTGCAATCAATCTCGGACGAATCCTTCATGGCTTTCGCTAAAAAAATTCGACCCCTCATCCATGCGCAGAATGTTCAACTGATGTTGGCTGCGCCTTGGGGGCCGCATCCTTAAAACAAGCCAACAAGGATGAATCGATCAACAGAATTTCTCATCATTGGTGGTGGCATTGCAGCAGCCTCCACCGCCTATTGGCTTTCGCGGCACGCACAGGTGCTATTGCTTGAGCAGGAGTCTCAGCCGGGCTACCACTCAACTGGGCGTTCGGCCGCATTGTTCATGGAGAGTTATGGCACGCCGCAAGTTAGGGCCTTGACCATGGCAAGTCGCGCTTTTTTGCAGTCGCCTCCAACTGGCTTTTCAGATCATCCCCTTTTAACCCCCAGAGGCGCCATGATGGTCGCTGAGCATGGGCAAGATGAAATGCTGAGCGCCCATTGGGACGTCTTGCGACAAGTGACGCAGCAAGGCCGCTTGCTCAATAGTCAAGAGGCTTGCGAATTTTTACCTGTCTTAAGGTCAGAGAAAATTCTGGGTGGTATCTACGAACCCGACGCGTCGGATATGGATGTTCACAGCATTCATCAAGGCTATTTGCGAGGTGCCAAAAAAAATGGCGCTCAACTGATTTGCGATGCCCAAGTCACTCAGATAAAGCGCAGCAGTCAAGTCTGGCATGTGCAGGCAGGTGGTCACACATACGAAGCTCGTGTG
>CANHXV010000162.1 GCA_947464665.1 Comamonadaceae bacterium | reverse complement strand
GACCTCAGACAGGGCGTTTTGGGCTGCAGGGTCCAGGGCCACAAAGGGCTCGTCCAAAATCCACAGCTTGGCGGTGCTGACCACCAGACGCGCCAAAGCCGTTCGGCGCTTTTGGCCTTGAGACAAAACACGAACTGGCAAATGTTCTCGCCCCCTGAGGCCCAACTGAGCCAACGCCGCCTTGGCTTGGCTCACAGGCAACTGACGCCCGGTAACGGCCGCATGGGACAGCAGATTTTCTAGGGGGGTCAGGTCTTCTTTAAGGGCCAATTGATGACCTAAATAGGCCAGATTGGACCTGAATTCGTCCTTGTTTTCTGAAACCGGCTGGCCTTGCCAGCAAATCTCGCCCTCTTCCAAGGGACTTAGGCCGCAAGCCAGCCGCAATAAGCTGGTTTTTCCAACCCCATTATCGCCCTCCAAATGCAAGTACTCACCGACTTGCAATGAAAAGGAAACGCCTGAAAAAAGACGCTTTTCACCTCGTGAGCAACAAAGATTAGAAACGCTGAACATGTGTCTGAATGATCGCAGAAGATGCCCATCCAGAATTGATTGAAGTCAAAAAAATGAGCAAATAAAAAGGGGCAAATTTGAGTTTGCCCTTCATTTTAGCTCTCTGTCTTAATTGGCAGGCGTTGCGCCTTTTTCATCTTCAAGTTCTTTAGCCCGTTTATCGGCCTCAGACTTTCTGTACAAGTTCAACACGTTGGGCAACCTGTCTAACATCTCAGTCCACTCGTATTCAAAGGGCATACCGACCCAATCACCATTCGATTTCACGCCGGCGATGCTGGCCTTAATCTGATGCCGGGCCACATCAAACATTTTCAACTCTTCTTCGAGCAAGGACTCACGCTTGTTTTTAGAGATGTCAGCCTCAAGCAAAACCAATTTATCGTAATGCAAGGCCAACTCACGCTTCAGTGTTTCCGAAGAAAGCATGCTGCTGGGAGGATGCTGAATTTCCTCCAACTTCTCAGTAATTTCTTGAAAACTTTGCTGGGTTTGAAAATAGAAAATCAGAAAACCTGCCAAGAGAATAAATAGGACAGCAATCACCAGCAGAAAAAAATTGTCCATAGCGGACCTCACTTCGTCAATCTGACTCCATCGTACCTAACTGTCAACTTTGAGGCAACTCAGCGTAGGCCATTTTTGCCTGACTCAGCAAAAAATACACTTCAAAGCTACACTGCGCGACAAGGAGAACCCGTCTGTGAACCAAGCTTCCGCCACCTCATCTGTAGATTCATCCCCCGAGACCACCCGGTTTGGCAGTGGCCAATCGGTCAAACGCCTCGAAGACCATCAACTCCTTCTGGGTGCCGGCCAGTACACCAACGATGTCAGCCTGCCCAATCAGTCTTTTTTGGTATTCCTTCGTTCGCCCTATCCGCACGCCAAAATTACCCGTCTTGACACCAGCGCTGCCAAGGCCATGCCGGGTGTCTATGGCCTGATCACGGGTCAAGATTTGCTGGCTGCCGGCGTAAAACCCATGGCGCGTGCCATGAACTTCAAACGGGCAGATGGTAGCCCCTTGTCTTCAACGACACGCTACCCCTTGGCCACCGACACCGTTCGATTTGTCGGCGAACCCATTGTGGCCGTTGTGGCTGATACGGAAGAAAACGCGCGCAATGCTTCAGAAGCCATTCAGATTGAATTTGATCCCCTTCAAAGTGCAAGCAACTTGGCCGATGCACTGGCGCCCAATGCCCCATTGTTCACAGATGCGCCAGACAACCGCGTAGCAGAAACGCGCTATGGCGATATAACGGCCACACAGGCAGCCTTTGCACAGGCCGCGCATGTGGTTCATTTGGACATCGTGAACCAGCGCGTAGCCGCTCTGGCAATCGAGCCTCGAAGTGTTTTGGCCTACCCTGAGAACGGTCGTTTGACAATTCGCATGAGCAGCCAAATGCCAACGGGTGTTCGCAACACAGTTTCCGACCTGATCGGCATTGACAAAGAAAACATTCGCGTCATCGTAGGTGATGTAGGGGGTGGCTTTGGCATGAAAACGGGCGCCTATGCAGAAGACGTGGTCACTGCTTTTTGTGCCCACACCTTGGCGCGGCCCGTGAAATGGATTGCCGACCGCAGCGAAGAATTTTTGAGCAGCGCACACGGCCGCGACATTCAAACCAAAGCAGCTTTGGCCTTAGCCAAAGATGGCAAAATTTTGGGCTTGCGCATCGAAACGCTAGCCAATGTGGGCGCCTACCCGACCATGACAGGTTTGGCCATCCAAATGCTCATTGGCCCTTGGGTGCAAAGTAGCGTGTACGACATTCAAACCATTGACTACCACTTCACTGGCGTGATGACCAACACCGCTAGCACGGGCGCTTACCGAGGAGCAGGCCGACCCGAAGCCATTTACAACATGGAACGTTTGATGGACGAAGCGGCGCGTGTCAGCGGCATTGACCGCGTCGAACTGCGACGCAAAAATTTCATCAAACCTGAACAAATGCCCTACAAAAATCCCATGGGCCAAATCTATGACACTGGCGCCTTTGAGGTGATCATGAATGGGGCCTTGGAAAAGGCCAACTGGCAAGGCTTTGCCAAGCGGGAGGCTGACTCCAAAGCCAGGGGCTTGTGGCGCGGTTTGGGCATTGCCACTTTCCTGGAATGGACCGGCGGTAATGCGCTTGAGGAAAATGTTCAGGTCCAAATTTTGGCCGATGGCATGATTGAAGTCGTCTCTGCAGTCAATGCCATGGGGCAGGGCATTGCCACCTCACTTGCGCAACTGGTTGTAGATGTTTTTGGCGTTGACATTTCACAAGTGCGCGTCATTTTGGGCGACACCGACAGGGCCAACGGTTTTGGTAGCGCAGGCTCTAGGTCACTCTTTACCGGGGGTTCGGCCATGCGCGTCGGCGCAGAAAAAGCTTTGGACAAGGCCCGTGACCTGGCAGGCCAAGCTTTGGAAGCTTCGCCGGCAGATTTGGCCTACCACGGTGGCACTTTCAGCGTCAAAGGAACAGACCTGCAAATTTCATTGGCAGACTTGGCCAAACGCCAACCTGAGGCGCGCATTGAAATGCATTCAAGCACCACTGCCAGTGGCCCCACTTGGCCTAACGGCTGTCATATTTGTGAAGTCGAACTCAACCCTGCCACGGGTGAAACCAAGGTGGTCTCATATACCTCGATGAACGATGCGGGCCGAATTGTGAACCCCATGATTGTGGAGGGACAACTCGACGGCGGCGCCGTTCAAGGCATGGGACAAGCCCTCCTAGAAGGCATGGTTTACGACCCCGAAAGCGGCCAATTGCTGACCGGTAGTTTGATGGACTATGCGGCACCTCGCGCAGACATCATGCCAGCCATGTTCCATACTTACACCAACCAAACGGTTCCTAGCACCAACAATGTCTTGGGGGTCAAAGGCGTGGGTGAGTTGGGTACCATTGGCGCAACACCCTGTGTGGTCAATGCCGTAGCCGACGCCATGGCCAGAAATGGCCAAGCCGATAAAGCACCCAAGCTACAAATGCCCATGACGCCGTTTCGTCTATGGCAACTGCTGCATGCAGGATGAAGAAATTTAACAAGATTTACGTAAATTCAAACATGCTTTGTGATTTATTCATTCTAAAATTATTGAATGAATTCGAAATGCAAATCAGCCCCTGCCAGTGCATACATCAGGTTCCTGAAACTGGCCAGGTCGGTTCAACAATTACCTGACGGGCCACTGATAGACGCCAACGAAAAAGCATTGCTTGAAGAAATTGCAATCAGTTGGTTTGAGAACCGCGTCATGACAGTGCGCGAAGCCATTGGTCTCACGCACCTAGGATCACCGGCCACCCTGCACAAGCGCATCACGCGTTTGCGCCAAAAAGATTTGTTGAAGACATTCAACCAAGCCGAAGACAAGCGCGCTAAGTACCTTATTCCTACCGATCAAACCATCGCCATGTTTGGCGACTTCGGTAAAAAAATGAATTCGGCGCTTTCTACACTGGCGTAAATAAACGGTCGCTTTTTGATTGAGCTCTGTCAAGGTTCTGCTAAAAATAATTCTTGCAGATCACTCAAAAAATCAAAACCCTTTTCTGTAGGCCATGCTTTGGCTAAGTCTCTACCCATCAAGCCTTTGGCTTCTGCCTCCACCAAACCTTTCTCAATAGAGGTCATGGCCAGACCAGTTCGGGCCATGTAATCTGCCAAGTTAAAGCCCTCTTTCAAACGCAAGGCATTGAGCATGAACTCAAAAGGTAATTCTTCACGCGACACTTCTTCGTGCTGCGCGGCAGGCTCACCCTTTAAAGCTTGGCTCATATAGAGCTGCGGCTCACGAAAGCGCACTTGGCGGGTAATGCGATGCGCAAAGCTGAGCTTGCTGTGAGCGCCTGCACCAATTCCCAAATAATCACCAAACTGCCAGTAGTTAAGGTTGTGCCAACATTTGTGGCCGGGCTTGGCATAGGCAGACACCTCATACCTTTGCAAACCCTCGGCGCCCGTCATTGCCGTGATCAAATCCATCATGGCGTAGGCTTCGTCGTCTTCGGGTAACAAGGGCGGGTATTTGGCAAACAGCGTATTGGGTTC
>CANHXV010000161.1 GCA_947464665.1 Comamonadaceae bacterium | reverse complement strand
GCATTGGCCACAGCTTCGTGGCCTATCTGTCTGCCTTGCCCTGGCAAGTAGCGCACCACAGAGGGCAAAATGATCTGACCTTTGTCATCAGGCAAGCACTCTGCCACGCCATTGCGCACAGAGGCCACCAAAGAATGCGTGGTGCCCAAATCAATACCGACAGCAATGCGCCGCTGATGCGGGTCTGGCGCTTGGCCAGGTTCGGAAATTTGCAAAAGTGCCATTTAAAACTTCAATGCCTGTGCGGTATGACTTATGTAGTGGCGTCTAGGCCGTGCTGAACTTCATGTGCAAATTTTTCAATGAACATGAGCGCCCTGACCTGCCCCACTGCAGCTGTGTAGTTTTGATCAACATCCATCAGAGTAGCGGCTTGAGACAAAACCTGGACATGAGACGCATCAACTTCTTCGAGCAATTTTTCCAGTGCTTCAATTTTAGCGCCTGCATCTTTCAGTTCTTTGCAATCGTCTAAGGCTTCACGCCATTCCATTTGTTGCATCAAAAACGCAGGTGGCATACTGGTGTTGTTTTCTGCATTGACTGCAGCACCGTTCAACTCACACAAGTAAGCCGCACGCTTCAAAGGGTCTTTAAGGCGGTTGTAGGCTTCATTAATGCGCACCGACCATTGCATGGCAATGCGCTGAGCAGCAGCACCTTCAGAGGCAAATCGGTCGGGGTGCGCTTCGCGTTGCAAAGACTTCCATTGCAGGTCTAGCTGCGACCTGTCTAATGCAAAAGCTACGGGCAAGCCAAACAGCTCAAAGTCTGACGCCTGCAGTGAAATCACACGCGGAACGATTCGCCACAACCGCAGCGATCGCGTTCATTGGGGTTGTTGAAACGGAAACCTTCGTTCAAACCTTCACGCACAAAATCGAGTTGAGTGCCATCAATGTAGGCCAAGCTTTTAGGGTCAATCAGCACCTTGACACCGTGGTCTTCAAAGACCACGTCTTCGGGGGCCACTTCATCGACGTATTCAAGTTTGTAGGCCAAACCAGAGCAACCGGTGGTTTTGACGCCCAGACGCACACCCACGCCTTTGCCGCGTTTGGTGATGTAGCGCGACACGTGCCGCGCTGCTGCTTCAGTTAAAGAGATGGCCATTGTTGAGTTCCAGCAAACGCGGCATTAAGCAGTTGCGTGTTTTTTCTTATAGTCTTCGACAGCCGCTTTGATGGCGTCTTCAGCCAAGATAGAGCAATGAATTTTGACAGGTGGCAAGGCCAACTCTTCGGCAATTTCACTGTTCTTCAGTGCCGCAGCTTGATCCAATGTTTTGCCTTTGACCCACTCGGTCACAAGCGAGCTAGAAGCAATGGCAGAGCCGCAGCCATAGGTTTTAAAACGTGCATCTTCAATCACGCCCGTGAGGGGGTTGACCTTGATTTGCAATTTCATCACGTCGCCGCAAGCGGGCGCACCCACCATGCCGGTGCCCACATCTTCGTCGCCCTTTTCAAAGGAGCCCACGTTGCGGGGATTTTCGTAATGATCAACAACTTTTTCGCTGTAAGCCATGATGTGATTTCCTTGTTCTTTAAATGAAGCTTAGTGGGCAGCCCACTGAATGGTGCTGAGGTCAATGCCTTCTTTGTACATGTCCCACAAGGGACTGAGGTCGCGCAGTTTGGCCACGTTGGCCTTGATGGTGTCGATGGCGAAGTCAATTTCGGCTTCGGTGGTCCAACGGCCCATGGTCATTCGCAAGCTGCTGTGGGCCAACTCGTCGCTGCGGCCCAAGGCGCGCAACACATAGCTAGGCTCCAAACTGGCAGAGGTACAAGCAGAGCCCGAGGACACGGCCAAACCTTTGATGCCCATGATGAGCGACTCACCTTCAACATAGTTGAAACTCATGTTGATGTTGTGGGGCACGCGCTTTGTGGGGTGACCATTTAAAAACACTTGCTCGACATCTTTCAAACCATTGAAGAGGCGCTCTTGCAAAGCTTTGACTTTGGCAATGTCTTGGTCCATTTCGAGTCGTGCAATACGGTAGGCCTCGCCCATGCCCACAATTTGGTGCGTGGGCAAAGAGCCAGAACGCATGCCACGCTCGTGGCCGCCACCGTGCATTTGCGCTTCTAAGCGCACGCGAGGTTTGCGGCTCACATACAAAGCGCCAATGCCTTTAGGGCCGTAGGTTTTGTGTGCTGTCAAGCTCATCAAATCAACAGGCAAGGTGCTGAGGTCAATGTGAAATTTGCCAGTGGCCTGCGCTGCATCGACGTGAAAGATGATGCCTTTTTCACGGCAAATAGCGCCAATGGCAGGTATGTCTTGAATGACGCCAATTTCGTTGTTGACGAACATGACGCTGACCAAAATGGTGTCGGGGCGCAAAGCGGCTTTGAACACATCAAGGTTAAGCAGGCCATCTTCTTGAACATCGAGATAGGTCACTTCAAAGCCTTGGCGCTCGAGTTCGCGCATGGTGTCTAGCACGGCTTTGTGTTCTGTTTTGACGGTAATCAGGTGCTTGCCGCGGCTTTTGTAAAACTGGGCAGCGCCTTTTAAAGCCAAGTTGTTGGACTCGGTAGCGCCGCTGGTCCAAACAATTTCACGGGGGTCGGCACCGATGAGATCGGCCACATCGACGCGGGCTTTTTCGACAGCTGCTTCGGCTTCCCAGCCCCAGGCGTGGCTGCGTGATGCAGGGTTGCCAAAGTGTTCGCGCAACCAAGGAATCATGGCATCGACCACGCGCGGATCACAGGGATTGGTGGCGCTGTAGTCTAGGTAGATGGGGAAATGAGGTGTGGCATTCATGCTTGAAAACTTCTCAAGATTTAACAAAGGTGTTGCCCAAAGCAAACACCGAATTGGGTGCGTTCACACGAATGCTCTGAGACACAGGCATCGCAGAAATGGCGCGCTTGATGGCGGGCTTGTCTTCAATGGTGTGACCCGCTGCCAATTGGTCGTCCACCAATTTTTGCAAATTGACGGAGTCTAAAAACTCGACCATGCGAGAGTTCAAAGCCGACCATAAATCGTGGGTCATGCAACGGCCATTGCTGCCGTGGCAGTTTTCTTTGCCGCCGCAATGGGTGGCATCGATGGGCTCGTCAACCGACAAAATAATATCGGCCACCGTAATTTCCGAAGCTTTTTTGGCCAAGGTGTAACCGCCTCCGGGACCTCGAGTCGACTCCACCAACTGGTGACGGCGGAGTTTGCCAAACAGTTGCTCTAAATATGAAAGGGAAATTTCTTGCCTTTGGCTGATGGCAGCCAGTGTGACGGGGCCGGAATGGTGTCGCAGGGCCAAATCGATCATGGCGGTGACCGCAAATCGACCTTTGGTAGTAAGGCGCATGGCTATTTCCTAGGATGTTGACTAATTTGCTCGACTATAGCAGAACTTGACCAGATTAGTAGGGATATGAATTGAAGGTCTTTATGCCTTCAGCACCACCACATTATCGGTACCTGGCGCCCCAAAGGCCAGGGCTTTCAGCATTTGCAGCTGGTCCCGAACCTGAGCAGCCTTCTCGAAATCGAGGTTTTTGGCGTGCTCCATCATCTGCTTTTCAAGCTGCTTAATGGCTTTAGACACATCTTTCTCGCTCATGTCCTCTACCTTGGCCCGTTGCACGGCTTCTTTTTCCAAGCGATCGGCTTCCTTACCGGCCTTCTCGCTATAGACCCCATCGATCAGGTCGCGCACTTCTTTCACAATGCTGCGCGGTGTGATGCCCATGGCCAAGTTGTGGGCCACTTGTTTGGTACGGCGGCGCTCAGTTTCGCCTATGGCTTTCTTCATGGAGTCAGTCATGCGGTCGGCGTACAAAATGGCACGGCCATGCAAATTGCGAGCGGCACGGCCAATGGTTTGAATGAGGCTTCGCTCAGACCTTAAAAAGCCTTCTTTGTCCGCATCCAGAATGGCCACCAACGACACCTCTGGAATGTCCAAACCTTCTCTTAACAAGTTAATGCCCACCAAAACATCAAACGCACCTAAGCGCAAATCTCGCAAAATTTCAACGCGCTCCACTGTGTCAATGTCGGAGTGCAAGTAGCGCACTTTCACACCGTTGTCTGACAGGTAGTCTGTCAGTTGTTCGGCCATGCGTTTGGTCAGCGTGGTAATGAGCACACGCTCGTGTTTGTCTGCACGGATTCGTATTTCTTGAAGCACATCGTCCACTTGGTGAATAGCGGGGCGCACTTCCACTTCGGGGTCCACCAAACCTGTGGGCCGCACCACCTGCTCGACCACTTTGCCTGCATGCGTTTTTTCGTAATCGGCAGGCGTGGCCGACACAAAAACACATTGGCGCATTTTGGTTTCAAACTCTTCAAATTTAAGCGGCCTGTTGTCCAAGGCGCTGGGCAATCGAAAGCCATATTCCACCAAGGTGGTTTTGCGTGCACGGTCGCCGTTGTACATGGCGTTGAGTTGGCCAATCATTTGATGGCTCTCGTCCAAGAACATCAAAGCATCAGGGGGCATGTAATCGGTCAAGGTGCTGGGTGCAGCACCTGGTGCAGCACCGGACAAATGGCGTGTGTAGTTTTCAATGCCTTTGCAGTGCCCTACTTCACTGAGCATTTCCAAATCAAATCGAGTGCGTTGCTCGAGGCGCTGGGCTTCTACCAACTTGCCCATGCCCACCAACTCTTT
>CANHXV010000160.1 GCA_947464665.1 Comamonadaceae bacterium | reverse complement strand
TGCGCAGAAACTACTTTGGCCTCGTGATCGATGCCAAACTGTTGGAGAATCTGCACTGCGTGTTGCATCGTGTCCCAGTCTGAACTGGATCCCATGACCACGCCAATGCGTGTTTTGGCTTTGGATGCTGTGTTTGGCATGTTTGGCTTTAATGAAGCGTTAATGAAAATTGTCTCAGCTGAATTTCAGTTGAATCCTTGAATTTTAAGGTTTAGGCCATAAGTCTGGTAAATATGATGGATGTCACCGTAGAAACATTTGAAACCGAGGTCATTGCAGCCTCCATGACCATCCCTGTGTTGGTCGACTTTTGGGCGCCTTGGTGTGGCCCCTGCAAAACCTTGGGCCCCCTCTTAGAAAAGATGGAAGTCGCCTATGGAGGCCGCTTCAAATTGGTCAAAATTGACTCAGACCAAGAGCAGCAACTGGCTGCTGCCTTTGGCATCAAAAGCATCCCCACCTGCGTGCTGCTTAAAAACGGCCAACCCGTAGACGGCTTCATGGGCGCCGTGCCCGAAGGCAAATTGCGCGAATTCCTCGACAAACATGTGCCCGGTGAAAACGAGGTCTTGGCCGCTACAGACGTGCAAGAAGCGGAAGCCCTGATGGAATCGGGCGATTTAGAAACCGCACAAGCCAAATTGCTCGAAGCGCTTCAAGCCAACCCCGAAAACGACGACGCGCGCTTTGACTTGGTCAAACTGCTGATCAGCATGGGCCAACTCGAAAACGCGGGCACCGTGCTCAAGCCCTGCCTGTCTCAAATTCCCCTTAAATTGCGCTTCGAAGCTTTGAAGCAGTGGCTCGATGCTTTGGCCTTTGTCACCACCGACCCGATGGGGCAATGGCCTTTGGAGAAGTTTGATGCACTGATTGCCGCCAACAAACGAGACTTTGACGCGCGCTTTGCCAAAGCACGCGTGCTCTTGGCCAGCGACGATTGGACGGGCGCCATGGACGAGCTCTTGGAAATCATCATGCGCGACAAAAAATGGAACGACGAAGCCGCGCGCAAAACCATGGTAGGTTTATTGGAGTTGCTGACGCCAGTTGTGTCTAAAGGTGCTGCCGATCACACTGGCAAATCTGCAGGAGGCATTGAACTGATGGGCAAAAGTGCGGTGCAAGAAGACCCTCAAGCGGCCATGGTGACCAGCTATCGGCGCAAGCTCAGCATGATGCTGAACTGATCAGCACGCAGTGCTAGGTGGATCAGCACATTGCGCTGATTGAATTAGCGCGTAGCACCCGCCTGCGCCTCAATCAGGATGTGCATGCCGCGCAGCATGCCGGCCATCATCAAGACCTCGCCCACCACAAACATGGGGCCCACCAACAGGCCCACCACATCGTCTACAAATGCCGGTTTGCGCCCTTCAAAAATGTGGCCTACAAACTGAATGATCCAGCCGATCACAAACACAACCAAGCCTGGAAACCAAGCGGCGTCATAAAGTGCTGCCAGGCCCCAACCCGTTGTGGCCTCGGGCGTGTGTGCGAATGCAATCAAAGCCCCATTGACCAAGCTAGTGGCCAGTCCCAAGAGCAGGTTGCCACGCGTGAGGTACCAAGGGGTTGAAAGCACCCACAGCAAGCCCGCCAAAGTGACAGTGTGGCCCGCCAAGTCGAAGGCCACTAAAGACAGCAACATGCCAATGGACAACACAATCAAGGGGATGCCCACCAAATGCGTGGCGATATTTCGTCGGTCGCGGTGGTAGTGCGCATATTGCACCATGAGCTCAGACGCTGAGCGAAACAAACTGATCATGAAAAGCTTCTCCAACGTTAGAAGCGACTGCGAAATTAACGCGTTAAGCGCTGCAGTGCTTCTTCGTATTTTGCCGAGGTCTTTTCAATCACCTCACGGGGTAAACGCGGAGCGGGCGGTGTTTTGTCCCAAGGCTTTCCGTTGACCAGGTTGCTTTCTAGCCAGTCACGCAAAAACTGCTTGTCGTAGCTAGGTGGATTGACGCCTTCCACATAACTTTCCGCTGGCCAGTATCGCGATGAGTCGGGTGTCAGCACCTCGTCCATCAAGACCAAAGTGCCATCTGTATCGAGACCAAATTCAAATTTGGTGTCGGCAATGATGATGCCTTTTTCGGCGGCAATGGCACTGGCAGCTTTATAGATGGCAATGCTGATGTCTCTGATGCGCGTGGCCAAGTCGAGACCGATCATTTCGACTGTTTTTTCAAACGTGATGTTTTCGTCGTGCTCGCCCACAGCGGCTTTGGCTGCAGGCGTGTAAATGGGTTCGGGCAGTTTGCTGGCGTTCTTCAATCCAGAAGGCAATTTGACACCACACACTGCTTGTTCTTCTTGGTATTCCTTCCAACCGCTACCGGCCAAGTAACCACGCACCACAGCCTCAACAGGAAGCGGCTTCAAGCGCTTGACCAACATGGATCGACCTTGGACTTGCGACACTTCAGCGGCACTTACAACGCTTTCAGGTGCATCGCCAGTGAGGTGAATAGGACAGAGGTTCAGGCCCTTGGGGCCGAGTTTGTCAAACCAGTACAAGGCCATTTGTGTGAGCAACACGCCCTTGCCTGGAATTGGCTCGCCCATGATGACGTCAAAGGCACTGATGCGGTCGGAGGCCACCATCAAGATGCGATCGGTTCCTACTGCATAGTTGTCACGCACCTTGCCTCGTGCGAGCAAGGTGAGGGAAGTGAGCGCAGAAGTGTGCAATGCAGAAACGATCGTCATAGTGTCTGCATTATCGAGCCAATTTCAGTGGACAACTTGCGCCAACTCACCTTTTGCGTATTGCGCCGCCACCACTTGCAAGCTGTGGCCTTTGATTTTGGCGGCCTGGCCTTCACAACCAAACTCGATGTAGCGTTGTTTGCAAATTTGTTTGGCCGCTTCACGCGCAGGTTTGAGCCAATCGCGGGGATCAAATTTCTCAGGATTTTGTGCCATGAATTTACGCACAGCAGCGGTCATGGCCAAGCGGATGTCGGTGTCGATGTTGACCTTGCGCACGCCAAACTTGATGGCCTTTTGAATTTCTTCCACAGGCACGCCATAGGTCTCTTTCATGTTGCCGCCAAATTCACGAATGATGGCCAACAAATCTTGCGGCACACTGGACGATCCATGCATCACCAAGTGGGTGTTGGGAATACGTTTGTGTATGGCTTGAATGCGGTCGATGGCCAAAATGTCGCCCGTGGGCTTGCGCGTGAATTTGTAGGCGCCGTGGCTGGTACCAATGGCAATGGCCAAAGCATCAAGCTGGGTGCGCTTCACAAAATCGGCGGCTTGCTCAGGGTCGGTTAAGAGTTGTTCACGGGTCATGACAGCGTCAGTTCCGTGGCCATCTTCTTTGTCACCTTGCATGGTTTCCAAGGAACCCAAACAACCCAACTCACCTTCAACGGTGATGCCTAATTTGTGCGCCATGCTGACCACTTTTTGCGTCACTTCAAGGTTGTATTCGTAGCTGGCAATGGTTTTGCCATCGGCCTCTAAGCTGCCGTCCATCATGACGGAGCTGAAACCCAAATTGATAGCGCCTTGGCATACGTCGGGGCTTTGGCCGTGATCTTGATGCATCACCACGGGAATGTCAGGATAAGACTCAACAGCCGCTTGAATGAGCAACTTCAAAAAACCTTCACCCGCATATTTGCGCGCACCAGCAGACGCTTGCATGATCACTGGGGCACCGGTTTCTTTGGCGGCCTCCATGATGGCCTGAACTTGCTCCAAGTTGTTGACGTTGAAAGCTGGAATGCCGTAGCCGTTGGCTGCTGCATGGTCCAGAAGCTCGCGCATCGATACGAGTGCCATGGTAAAAGATTCCTGAGAGTTAAATGATCATTGTCAAGCAACTTGATTGCATCCATGGGGCAAATGAATTCAAATGCTGTCGAGATGTAACTGGCTTGTAACTGGCCCGATTTTAACAAGCGCCGTTTGGTTTTGGTGGGCTTTGAACCGGGCAGACTATGATTTAACCTATGTTGAGCCCGCTTCAATCATTTTCTACAGAACAGCGCCCTTGTATTTGGCGGCCCTACGCCATCGTCAGCTTGGTCTTGTTGATCGCTTGCTTGGCTTGGGAAACTACTGCATGGGACATGTCCCTTGAAAGACTTTGGGGCGAACCCAGCGGCTTTGCATTGCGCGACAACTGGTGGATGACCAAAATCATGCACGATGGCGCTCGCAACTTAGGTTGGGTTTTTTTGTCGACCCTCTTGATAGGTATTTGGCGGCCTTGGGGGTCGCTCAAGGCTTTGGCCACTGCCGATCGAGTCGGTTTGTTTTTATCGGTGTTGAGCGCGTTGTTGTCCGTGACTTTGATCAAAGGGTTCAGTCAAACCAACTGCCCTTGGGACCTTCAGGCATTTGGTGGACTGGCGCCCTACGTGTCGCATTGGAACCTCTGGTTTGGCGATGGCAGCGGCGGTCATTGCTTTCCGGCAGGCCACGCCTCTACCGGCTTTGCTTTCATGGCCGCCTACTTTGGTCTTCGACAAAAAAATGCCCCTGGCGCCATGCTGTGGCTGGTATTGGCAATCGGCGTCGGATTTATTTTGGGGTTCTCACAGCAAATGCGCGGCGCGCACTTCATGAGCCACACCCTTTGGACGGCATGGTTGTGCTGGACTGTAGGCTGGA
>CANHXV010000159.1 GCA_947464665.1 Comamonadaceae bacterium | reverse complement strand
TGGCTTCCAGCACGTGAAAGGAAACTTGATGGTCTTGCAAATCCAAGCCCTGCGACCATTGCTGCATGCGTGCCAAGTGAACGCGGTGCACGCTGCTTTCACTTTTGTGCGATTCGGTGCTGCTGGTGTCGTTGGGCGATATCACAGTGACGCACGCCAAGCGTGCGCCCGGCCGAATGCCTAAAGAGCGGTCTACAGCTTCGCGCAATGAATACCAAGTGGCGTCGCTTACATCGGCATGCGGCAGTGCCACCATCAAGATGGGCACCTCTTTGATTAACCTGGAGGGTAAGGGGCTGGGCTGATAGTGCATGCCTGCTGCCTTGATCCAGCGCTTGAAGTGTTCATTGAAACCTGTGCCCACGACTTGCTTGCCACGCTCGGTCATGCGAATTTGGTCTGGATTGCTCAAGTCCATGGCCAAGTGCGCAGCCGATGGATAACGTTTGACCGCCTCTGGGTGCAAACATTTCAAAATAACTTCTTGTAACCATTCAGGCACATTCGGATTTCGCTTGCGAGGCGGCACAGGGTCCATCCACAAACGCTGTCGCATGCCACCAGTTGTGACGGGCTCACCAAAGGGCAACTCGCCGGTGGCCAGTTCGTACAGCATGACGCCTATCGCAAAAATATCTGAGCGCGGATCCCCGCGCACACCCACCACTTGCTCTGGCGCAATCCAAGCCGGGGACCCCACCGCTTTGCGCATTTCTTCTGCCAACAAATCTGGATAGTGGGCATGGCACGACAAACCAAAATCAAGCAACACCACCTTGCCATTGGGTCGAATCAAGACATTGGCAGGCTTCAAGTCTAGGTGGCACACATTTTGTTTGTGCAAGCTGTGCACTGCATGCGCCAACTCAGCGCCCAGTCGGGCAAGGGCTCTATCCTGCAAGCCTGTTTGAAAAGTTTCTTTGTGGAAGTTTTCTGTCCAGGTTTCAAGGGTCGTGGCTTTGACATACTCCATCACCAAATAAGGCATGCGAGATAAATCGCCTGCAGCCACAAAACGCGGCACATGCGAACCAGTGATTGCAGGCAGAATTTGTTGCTCTACTTCGAAGCTCACAATGTTCTCTGCGCCATCGCCCGCGGTCATGCGTGGAATTTTCATGGCCATCGGAAATTCAGACTTGCGGCGTGTACCGTCCTCGCTTAAAGCGTATTGAACGGTGTAGATGTGCGCCATACCACCAGCATGCAAACACGCTTCAATTTCAAAGCCATCTATGACATCGCCAGGATTTAAGAGTTTCATCGTCCCAGTGCCAATCGTTCTGCAAAGAATTCAGGCAACCCAGCTTCGCGAATAGCGGCTGCGGCAGCCTGATGGTCATAGCTCACTCGGTGAAATGTCATGCGTCCGGCAGCTTCGTCGTAGATCGCATACATGGCATTTGACTTGTGATCACGCGGTTGCCCCACTGACCCCACAGTGGCCACCCACCTGCGATAGGAAGGCATTGGCACAGGCACACCCGGCGTGGGTTCAAACCGCATCATGCTGTGACCTGTGCCACGGTAATACACCGTTTGTTGATGCACATGCCCCACCACCACGTGGCAGGCGTCATAGGTTTGAAGGGCATGGTCAGCACACAAGTCTGCGGCGCGTTCGGTGTCGACATAGTGCCAACGTTCGGGCGCGTGCGCGCTGGCATGAACCAACAACAAAGACCCCGACAAAGCCGTCAAGGGCAAGGCTTTCAAAAACCCGCGTTGAGAAGCGCCTAATTGTTCGTGCGTCCACTGTGCTGTGCTGTTGCCCAAACTTTGATCATCGATGGGGGGCTGCACCGCCATGGCATCGTGATTGCCTTGAACGATGCATGCGCCTTCTTCGGCCAATCGCATGGCGATGTCAACCACCTCTTGCGGATTGCCACCATAGCCCACCAGATCGCCCAGCAAAGCCCAGCGGTCAATGCCCTGCGCCTTGGCATGTGCCATGCTTGCCTGAAGCGCCTGCAAATTGGCATGGATGTCAGACAGCAGTGCAATTTTCACAAGGCTATGTTCCAGTGAACCGCGCTGCGCGTTTTTCGATGAAAGACTGCACGCCTTCTTTGGCGTCTTCGCTGTTGGACAAAGTTTTTTGAACTGAAATGAATTCGTGCATGGCGACCAAGGGGCCCTGCTCTACTGCTTTCAAAACATTCTGGCGTGTGGCCACCACCGCCAACGGGGCTTGTACGGCAATGGCCTCTGCAATTCTGATGGCTTCGTTCAGTTGCTGGCCTGCAGGCACGACGCGCTGCACAAAATTCAAACGCAAAGCTTCCGCACTGCCAAACTCGGCGCCCGTGAGCAAATGCAACAAGGCATTGCCCATGCCTGCGCGTTCAGCCATTCTCAACGTAGCGCCACCTGTGGCCATGATGCCTCGCTTGACTTCCAATTGTGAGAAGCGGCAATTGTCGGCAGCCACCACAATGTCTGCTGCGAGCATCAACTCAATGCCCAGTGTGTAGGTGATGCCTTGCACCGCCACCACCATGGGCTTGGTACGGCGACGATAGCCTTCCATGCCTAAATTCAAAGGATCGACCAAACCCAACGGCACCGCTTTTTCACCACGCTGCATGAGCGGCGCAATCGTGGGCAAGTCTAGGCCAGCCGTGAAGTGCTCGCCCATGGCGTGCAAAACACCAACGCGCAGTGACGGGTCGTCGTCCAGCCGTGTATAGGCCTCGCCCAACTCGCGGTACATTTTGGGTGTGAAACCGTTGCGCTTGTTGGGACGGTTGATGCCGATCAGCAGCACGCCGCTCCGTACTTCCAAGTCAATGCCGCCTTCAGGATGGATGGTCGTCATAAATAGCCATGCAATCAGGTTAATGACAAGTGAACTCGGCGTACTTGAGCAAGATCAATATTGGTAAACGCCGTGGCCCGTTTTACGGCCCAAGCGGCCCGCAGCCACCAATTCTTTCAACAATGGGCATGGCCGATATTTGCTGTCGCCAAATTCTTTGAGGTAAACCTCCATCACAGCCAAGCACACATCAAGGCCAATCATATCGGCCAAGGCCAAGGGGCCAATCGGTTGGTTGCAACCGAGCTTCATGCCGGCGTCGATGTCATCGGGCGTGGCCAAGCCCTCCGACAACACAAACAAAGCCTCGTTGATCATGGGCACCAGAATGCGGTTAACCACAAAGCCAGGTGCATTCTTGACAGTGATGGGGGTTTTGCCCAAGCTTGTGGCCAAGGCATGCACGGCATCGTGCGTGGCATCGCTGGTTTGCAAACCGCGAATAATTTCCACCAACGCCATCATGGGCACGGGGTTGAAAAAGTGCATGCCAATAAAGCGGTCAGCGCGCGAGGTGACAGCGGCCAATTGCGTGATTGAAATAGAGGATGTGTTGGAGGCAATGATGACATCAGGGGCCAACAAGGCATCCAGTTGTTTCAAAATTTTGACTTTGAGATCTTGATTTTCAGTGGCGGCCTCAATCACCAGATCGGCACTCATCAGGTCTTCATACTGGGTGCTGCCTTGAATTTTAGACAGCGCAGCCGCTTTGTCTGCTTCCGTGATTTTTTCTTTTTTGAGCAGGCGATCTAGGCTACCTGAAACCGTGGCAATGCCTTTGGCCACTGCCGCTTCCGAAATGTCCACCATCACCACCGGAATACCTACCACTGCACAAGCTTGTGCAATGCCGTTACCCATGGTGCCTGCGCCAATGATGCCTACTTTTTGAATGATCATGATTTGAGAAATGAAAAGTTATGAAGAAAGTCAATTTGCAAGAAGTCTGTTGTCATGCTCTGAAGCGCTTTCGGGTTAAAGCCAAAGCCACCCAAAATGCCACCCCTGAAACGCCAACCAGCAAACTCAGATTAGCAGCCACATTGTTTGGCCACTGGTCTAAAAACATCGGCCTGACCAATTCAACGGCTGCCGTCAAAGGCAAAAAGTCTGTGATGCGTTGCAACCAATCGGGTAGCTGCGTGCGCGGAAAGTAAATGCCCGATAAAAACATCATAGGCGTTAAAAACAAGGTGAAATAGTATGTGAAAAAGTCATAGCCCTTGGCCATCGCGTTGAAGATCAAGGCAATGCAACTGAAGGTGACGCCCACCAACCACAACACTGGCCATGCCAACAACAACTTCCAACTGTGGCTGATGCCCAAGACCAGCATGACTCCCAAAATGGCTGTGACGGTAAACAGTGCTTTGTAGGCCGCCCATAACATTTCGGCCATGACCACATCGTCTAAACGCACAGGCGCATTCATGATGCCGTCCCAGGTTTTTTGCATGTGCATGCGCGAGAAGGCCGAGTACAAAGCTTCAAAGGAAGCCGCATTCATGGCGCTCATACAGATGCTACCGCTGGCTAAGAACAAAATATAAGACACTTGCTGACCGCCCGTGCTCACTTCGCCCACCAAGGCCCCCAAGCCGTAGCCAAAGGCCACCAACCACATGAGTGGCTCCGCAATGTTGCCCACCAAACTGGGAAGGGCCAACTTGCGCCATACCAACATGTTACGCAAAAACACAGGCCACCAGCGCATGGACAATTGCGGCGGCGCCCAAACAGATGGACTCACATGTTGTTTGCGCATCATGCGTTCTCCCTAATTTGGCGACCTGTGAGTTTCAAGAACAAGTCTTCTAAGTTGGCGGG
>CANHXV010000158.1 GCA_947464665.1 Comamonadaceae bacterium | reverse complement strand
GTGCCTTCAATGGCTTGAGTCAAAGTTCCTTCGATCTCACCACCTTTTTCAATTTCAATTTCGACGTAATGAATCTTGCCGGTGATCTTGCCAGTAGAGCGAATGATCAGGCTTTTCTCGCTCACCACCGTGTTGTGCAGTTGGCCGCGAACGTCAATGACTTTGGCCGAAATGCGGCCCGTGATTTTGCCGGTAGGGCCAATCAAAACTTCTTCAGCTGTTAAGTCGCCCTCAATGATGCCATTGACCACGGCTTTGGAGGGTATAAAAAATACCCCCTTGACGGTAACGCCATCGCCAATAACGACGCTTTCAAGTGAATCTGCTGGATTTGCCACGTTTGCTCCCTAATTGGGGAATTTTAGCAAATTAAGAGAGCTTGAGCTTAGAAAACTTGTCAGTCAAAAGAGTACTTTTGAATTACTGCTCCATGACCATGCCAAGTTCAAAGGGAATATCGTCTAGGCAGGCGCTGGTTTGTCCTTTGGGCCCGCGGTCTATGAACCGAATGGTCACCATGAGTTTGTTGCCATGAACTTCGGGCGTTGCTTTGAGCTTAGGGTCTACCCATATTTGAACCAGTTTGCATTTGCCTTGTGGAATACTTTGTCTAAACTCGCCGCCCTTGGCCACTAACCGAGAGTGCGATGCATTGCCCCGCGTAAGCCCCATCAAAAAGGCAACGCTGTCTCTGAGGGGTTTGAAAAAATCTAGCCAATTCAGCAGGTCTTCCCTTCGATCTTCGCCGCTGCGGTGTTGCCAAGCGAAATATCGAGGTGCATCAAATGGGCTGGTCCCGCCAGGCAGCCCCATGCCTTCTCGCAGTTTGTACAACCACTCATCGTCGGTAATCATGTGAGCCAGTTTCTTTTTTTGCGATAGCAGCGCAACGATATGCTGCTCAACTTGCGCTAACAGTTCGGTTAGAACCGTGGCAGAAACTTTGGGGTTACCTCGAAAGCCATTCAACTTGGCCTTTTGAGCATTCAATTGCGCCAAAATTTCGGCGCTTAAGTCAAATTGATCGTCTAAATCAGCAATTTCAAAAAGGCACAAAAGGCAGAAGTGGTGGTCTATGGCAAAAAACCGATTGATCAGCACATCAACTCTTGAAAACAAGGTCTCAACCCGCAAAAAATTGCTGGTGAGTTCGTCAAGGGGGTGTTCAAAAAGTATCGCGGCCACTTTGCTGAGGGTCAATGTTCATTGCCTGAATCTGCCAATGATACCCGCCATTTTCGGCCACATTGTGCGTATCATTGGCACATTCGCCACTCCAATCACAGAAATCCATGACCGACTTTGGCGCCAGCAGCAACTCGTCTGAATCTGAAATCTTCTTCAGAATGACGGACCGTTTGCAAATGGAAAGCTGTGCCATGGCCGTGGTCAAAGATGGCAAGAGCGTGGTTATTTCCAGCAAAACCACTGAGCTGATTGATCATTTTGGCGCTGCGTTCATTCGTCGCTTGAAAAGAGCCTTGCCAGACACGCCCATTGAAGTTTTCATGCCGCCTGACACAGAGGCCATGTTAGATCGCTTCAACAAGCTGCTCACCACCCTCAAATTGGACGAAGCCACCAAACCCAGAGGCGGTCAGTTGCCAGAAAAAATTTGGGTGGTTCATGATGCCAATGCTTTGGCCACGCATGAGCTTGATTTGTTGACAAGGCTCATTTTGCAATTTCCTGGCGCGGGCATTGGTGCTGTCTTGATGTTTGCCTCAGAGAGTGCTCAGGCGGACAAGCTGGCCACCCAAAACAAGCAGTTTGTTTCTTGGGCGCTGGAACTGCCGACTGCGGAGCAAAAACTAAGTGCCATTCAGCAAGCCAGAAAAGATGGCAACGAAGAAATGGCTGTCGAGTTTTTCAACAAACTGGCCAAAGCAAGCTCAAAAAAAACCACCCCCTTACTTACTGCAGCAGTGGCAAGCGGCGGCGCCTCCAAAGCAGCCTCACCCCAAAAAGACAAATCCAAGAAGCCCAAGCCATCCAAAAAGTGGACATGGATCATGGCCGTTTCTGCCTTGCTTCTAAGCTCTGTAGGCGTGGCAGCCATCTTGCACCCAGAATTAAGCGAAAAAGTGATTGCGCAGGTCTCCGGCTTTTACGACGATGTGATGGCGCTGGGTTCACCCGGAAAGAAAAAAACGGCACAAAACAACGCTGCGAAACCAGAAGGCGCCGTCGAAAATAAATTAGAAGCAAACCCAGATGCTGCCCCTGAGAAAGTTGCAGCACCCGGACAGCCTAAGGACGAGGCCAACAACACAAAGCCACCAGGCCCGCCTGCCGACTTGAACCCCTACACCGCTAAACCAGAAGCGCCAGCGGCCATACCGCCAGTGGCAGCAGCGAGTCCGGCCAAGCCGGCCAAGGTAATTACTGAGTTACCTGATGTGGCCGTCAAGGGGCGCCTGTGGCTGAGGGGCTTGCCAGAAGACACATTCTTTTTGGAGCACGGTGTTTATGAAACTGTGAAGCAGGCTCAAAGCACAGTCAAGGCAAAGGCTTGGTTGGCCAATGCGCGCATTGTTCCGATCTACGAGCAAGGCAAAGATGACTCTAAGTTTGCTGTTGTGACCGGACCCTTCAGAAGCAAAGATCGCGCTAAAAACACCATGATGCGGCTCAACCTGCCCGCTGAAGTCACCATCAAACCTCAGGGTACATTGCTTTCACAGTCCAAAACTCCGCAATGAACATTTTGCTCATTGAAGACGAACAACGAATTGCAGATTTTATCGTTGCAGGATTTACCGATGTAGGGTTTACAACTCACTGGGAGCATGATGGTTTTCGTGGCCTCAACACGGCCTTGATCAAAAACTTCGATGCCATTGTTTTAGACCTTACCTTGCCCATGATGGATGGCCTGACGGTGTTGGCGGAAATTCGCCGCAAAAACTTAGCCGTACCCGTCATTATTTTGTCGGCCCGAACAGATTTAAACGATCGACTGCAAGGCTTTGAAAAAGGCGCTGACGACTACTTGGCCAAACCATTTTTCATCGAAGAGCTCATCATTCGAATCAAAACAGTGGTGAGTCGCAAGCTGGGAAGCGTCGAAAAAACCATGGTTCAAAGTGGCCTCACGCTAGATCGTTTTACCCGAGTGGCCCATTGGAGAAACATCAAAGTTAATTTAACGCAACGTGAGTACTTGTTGTTGGAATGTTTGATGCTGTCGCCAGGGCAAATTTTTTCAAGGCAACAAATTCTGAAGCAAGTCTGGCAAATCGATTTTGATCCTGGCACCAATGTGGTAGATGTGTGTGTACAAAGGCTTCGAAAAAAACTAACCGACGACAAAATGCCTGAGGGCGAACAGTTTCCCATTGAGACCATTCGCGGCGTCGGGTACCGGTTGAATAACTACTGATTCAAATGTTTCGCTCTTTCCGACTGAACGTGTTCTTGGGTGTGCTGCTGTGCATGCTGATCTTTGCGGTCGCCACTCGCATCCTGGTTCGGCAAGTTTCGGAAGACCCCATCTTGCTTTACTTGTATGAAACCTTGGGCAAGCACATTGACAACGAGATTGAGGAATTGAAGCAATCGCCTCAGAACAAGATCGATGTAGCTTCTCAAGTTCAAATCGTTCAATACAACTTGGGCAAATCTTTTGCTGATTTAAAACCAAACGAGTTACAAGTGTGGATGGCGGGAGGCTCTTCGCAAGGTCAAAATCAATTGGCAGCTTTGATTGAAAATGCAAATTGGCGAGACCTGAGTTTTGCGATCGAAAAACCTGGTATGCCATTGGCCGAAGTTAGTTTTCAAGGTGAAAATTGGTCGGTTCTTCGTGCCTCCGGATTGCAAGAAGACCTGTTTGTCGCCGTCAATCAAAACCTGTTGCTTCGCTCCGTTTCAACTATCTTGCGCACCCGAGAGGCCGTGGTGCGAAACCTGTGGCCGCTGTTGATTGTTTTTGCCTTGGTGGCCACCCTCTTCATGTCTTATTGGGCTTTGAAGCCTGTCATGCGATTACAACAATCGTTCACCAAGGTCCAACTAGACAGTGCTAATGAACGTATTTCTGAAGCACATTTCTTTCTTGAATTCAAAGACTTTATTCGGTACTTCAACGACCTGATTGATCACTTGAGAACCAGCTACAAACAAGCCGCCAGATTCTCCAGCGATGCGGCACACGAACTGCGCACGCCCCTGACCATTATTCGGGGGCACTTGCATCGATTGGTCAATGAATCGAGCGATGGCTCTAAACTGCAGCTAGAGCTTTCTTTGGTGGCTGAAGAAGTAGAACGCCTGATTACTATTTCCAACAAATTGCTCATGTTGTCCATGGCCGATGCTGGCGGCATTAAGTTGGACAAGCAGGAAATTAAATTGCTAGATGTGGTGGGAGAGATGGTCGAGGACTTGAAGTTGTTCAACCCCGACATCGACTTTGATTTTGAAGTTCCTTCCAATCTGCGACTAAAAGCCGATCCTGACTTGTTCTTTCAACTCTTGACCAACCTCATGGGCAATGCGGTGAAATACAACCACCCCCAAGGCCAGGTTAAATGCAGCGCTGAATTGAAGAACGGTCAAATTTGGGTCACAGTGGCCAACACCACTTCGCTCACATTGGAAGGTTTGGACCACCGTGTGTTTGAGCGTTTTTACCGGCACCGTCAGAGTGTGAACCACAACCTAAGTGAAAAACCCGGCGATG
>CANHXV010000157.1 GCA_947464665.1 Comamonadaceae bacterium | reverse complement strand
GCGTTGAAAAGGGTGGACTTGCCAACGTTGGGCAGGCCCACAATGCCGCATTTGAGGCTCATGGAAGACTTTCTTGGATTCAGCGATGAATCCGTGATTTTAAAGGGTCTGCGTGGTCTAATTTAAACCATGTCTTCAGCCATGTTGCAAAGCACCTTGAATTGCCAACTCACCCCACCTTGCCCCCGCCTGCGAATTGTGGCGGTGGTGTTGGCCGCTGGCACCGCTTCTCGAATGGGCGGACGGCCTAAATGCTTGCTGTTGAGGGATGGTCAAACGCTGCTCAACCGCCTTCTCACAGCCCTAGAAAATGCAGGGATCGATGAAACGGTTCTGGTCTTGGGACACAAGGCAGACATCATTCAGTCCTCGCTGAACACAAGACCACATGTGACTTTGAGAAAGCCACATTGGCCCGCCATGCCAATCCATCAGGTACTGAACCCACAGCCCACGGATGGCCAAAACAGCTCTTTGCATCTGGGCTTGGCCAAAGCACAAACCCTACAAGCACAGTGGCTGATGGTGGCCTTGGCCGACCAACCCCTGCTAGATGCGGCCGATTTACAAGCTCTGATCGCTGCTGTCAAAGCCAGTCCAGCTGACACTCAAATGCTTCAGCCATGGGTTGAAAATCAGCCTGGCAATCCTGTCATGTTGTCGCAAAAAGTCATGTCTGACCTATTGGCTCACTCACAAGAGGCCACTTTTTCAGGCGGCCCTTCTTTTAAAGACTTGCCTGGCGGCAAAGAGTGGCGTCAACTCAATCCGCAACAAGTTCACCAATGGGCAACGCCTAACCCCCACTACAAAGTCGACATGGACACCCCACAAGACATTGCAGTTTTGCAAACGAAATACGGCGTAGCCTTGACTTGGGACACCCCCATTTGAACCAAGCCTTCTGCAGGGCTTCTACAATCTGACTCATGTCTCAACCATCCACTCAATTTGACGTTTGCATTCGGGGCGCGGGCATTGTTGGGCGAAGCTTGTCTTTGATGTTGGCATCGCAAGGTCTGCGTGTGGCATTGGTGAACCTATCGGACGCGCAAAAATCAGGCCATGGTCACAGCGATGTGCGAGCCTATTCTTTGAATTCGGCCTCACAACAATTGTTGACTGACCTGCGTTGCTGGCCAGAAGGAACTGCCTGTACCCCCATTTTGAAAATGCAAATTGAAGGCGATCAAGATGGCAACCTGGAATTCAACGCCGCCCAACAAAATGTTGAGGCGTTGAACTGGATGATTGATGTCCCCACCTTGGAAAAAAATTTAGCGAAGGCCATTGGTTTTCAGCCACTGATTCAAGAAGTTCCAGAAAATGTGCGGGCGCCCTTGACTGTCATTTGCGAAGGCCGCGCCAGCCAAACGCGCGCCGAGTTGGGTGTTGCGTTTGATGTGAAGCATTACGAACAACACGCATTGGCTTGCCGCATTCAAACCCAAGCGCCACACCAGCAAATTGCACGTCAGTGGTTTCACACTGCACACGGCCCCGAAATTTTGGCACTCCTGCCCATCGGCGGTGAAGATAGCCGCCAGTGGGCTGTGGTGTGGTCACTCACACCCAACCGCGCTGAACAATTGAAAACCACCGACGCAGCCAGTTTTTGCATGCAATTACAAGAGGCCAGCAAAGGTGTGGCAGGCAGCATTGAATTAATCAGTGAGCGGGCTGTATGGCCTTTGCAGTTGGCCAAGGCAGCACGCTGGACTGGCAGCATGCCCCATTCAGAATCTGGCCAACGCGCCACATCATTTGCATTGGCCGGAGACGCTGCACACGCCATGCATCCGCTGGCGGGGCAAGGCTTGAATGTGGGACTGGCCGATGTCATGGCCTTGTCTCGCGTCATTCAAGCGAAAGAATTTTGGAGGCCCTTGAGCGATGCCAAATTGCTGCGGCGCTACGAACGTTCACGCCAAGCCGAAGTATTGGCCATGGGCTTTGTGACCAATGGCTTGCAAATGCTCTTTGCACAACCCGATCTACCGCTGCAAAAACTTCGCAACTGGGGCATGTCTACTTTCAATCAACTGAGTCCTTTGAAGAAATGGATGGCCTCACAAGCCATGAAATCTTCATCGCAGCATTGATTCTATTTTTATCGCCTTTCGGAACCTTAGGAAATTTAAAGCATGCGCTTGATCAAAGCTTTCACCACCATTTGCTGGCTAGTGGCCAGCACTTGCGCCATAGCCCAAGATGCCAACTTGAAAAAAACCTTGAGCGAGCGCCTGCCTTCTTTGCCTAAAATTGAAGAGATTTCCAAAACTCCCATGCCCGGTGTGTTTGAAATTCGGGTTCAAGGCAATGAAATTTTTTACACCGATGCCAAAGGCGACTTTCTGATTCAAGGCGCCTTGATTGACACCAAACAAAAACGCAATTTAACGGAAGAGCGAAACGACAAACTTTCCGCCATCCCGTTTGACAGCCTGCCTGTTAAATTTGCTTTCACGCAAGTGAGGGGCAATGGCAAGCGCAAACTGGTCGTCTTTGCCGATCCCAATTGCGGCTACTGCAAACGCTTTGAACGTGATTTACAAAAGATCGACAACGTCACCATTTACCACTTGATGTACCCTGTTTTGGGCGAAGACTCCAAAGTCAAATCACGCAACATTGCCTGCGCCAAAGACAGAGCCAAAACCTGGAATGACTGGATGCTGCAAGGGATTGCGCCACCCACAGTGGCCTGCGAAACCCACAACATCGATGCCATTGTTGAGTTCGGTAAAAAGAATCGCATCAACGGTACACCCACCATGTTTGTAGCAGACGGCACCCGTGTGCCAGGTGCCATTGAGGCCGCCCAAATTGAATCTTTGTTGAACGCAGTCAAGCCATGAACGTCCACGCAGATCAAACTCGCAGGCAAGTCAAGCTTTTGGCTTATGCGGGCCTCATTCCTTTTGTCGGCATGGCTGTCTTGCTCTGGTTAGTCGATGCCGACTTGCACCCCTTCTTGGCTTTGGCCATGGCCGGTTACGGCGCTGCCATCGTTTCTTTTTTAGGCGGCATTCATTGGGGCATTGGATTTAAAAATATTTCACGCATGCACAATGCGCCACTGTTTAACTTTGGCTGGGGCGTTGTGCCTTCCTTGCTGGCATGGGTTGCCGTCACCATGCCCGCATTTGCTGGCTTGCCTTTACTGGCCTTGTTATTGGGCATTTGCTATGCCGTTGACCGTCCAAGCTATGTTGAAGCAGGTCTACAAGAATGGTTGCCCTTGCGACTGCACCTCACCCTTGTGGCTGCGTTAAGTTGCCTGATTGGAGCCGCCGCCACATGAGTTCGAAGAAAATTGCTCCGGCTGTTCACTACAGGGTTGATGCCAGCCAGACACACTCCCACCTGTTCAAAGTTTCGCTGCACATTGCAGCGCCTCAGGCCGGCCAAGTGGTTTCCTTACCAGTCTGGATTCCAGGCAGCTACTTGGTGCGCGAGTTTGCTAAAAACTTGCAGCACTTGAAAGCCACACAAGTCGGCAAAGCAGTTGCCATTCAGCAAGAAAATAAAAGTCAGTGGTTCATCCAATGCAAAGAAGGGCAAGCCTTGCAACTGAGTTACGAGGTGTATGCCTTTGACAATTCAGTCCGTTCTGCATGGCTTGATACACAGCGGGGGTTTTTCAATGGCACCAGTTTGTGCTTGAGAGTGCATGGCCAAGAAGACAGGCCACATGCCCTCACATTGACCCCTATCAAAGGCAGTACTTGGATTGCCGCTACTGGCTTGCAAGCAAGCAAAGTCAATAAGCAGGGCTTTGGTGATTATGTGGCGGCCAACTACGATGAATTGGTCGATTGCCCCTTTGAATTAGGCAACTTTTGGCGCGGTGAGTTTACAGCTTGTGGCATACCGCATGAGTTTGTGGTGGCGGGCGCAATGGCCTCTTTTGATGGCGCCAAACTTATGGCAGACACTCAAAAAATTTGCGAGACGGCCATCAAGTTTTGGCACGAGAAAAAACCCAGCGCCAGCGCGCCCCACAAACGCTACGTCTTCATGCTGAATGCGGTAGAAGATGGCTATGGCGGCTTAGAGCATCGAAATTCAACCGTCCTCATTTGCAACCGACGCGATTTACCTTCGCTCGGCATGAAAAAAATGCCAGACAGTTACGTCACCTTGCTGGGTTTGATCAGCCACGAATACTTTCACACTTGGAATGTGAAGCAATTGCGGCCTGCTGAGTTTGAACGGTATGACTACACCCAAGAAAATTACACTGAGCTACTTTGGTTCTTTGAAGGCTTCACCAGCTACTACGATGATTTGCTGTTGCGCCGCGCCAAGCTGATTGATGACACCACGTATTTCAAATTGATCAACAAAACCATCAACATGGTTTTGCAAGCACCGGGCAGGCAGGTTCAGTCTGTGGCACAAGCCAGCTTTGATGCTTGGGTGAAGTATTACCGTCAAGATGAAAACACGCCCAATGCCACCATCAGCTACTACGCCAAGGGTGCATTGGTGGCTCTGTGCCTTGATCTGTCTTTGCGATCAGAAGGCAACGCCAACCTAGACCAAGTCATGCGGGGCTTGTGGCAACGCTGCAAAGGCGGTCCCCTCACAGAAGCCAACTTGTTGGCAGAGCTGCAAGAACAAACCGGCCGCAGTTGGCTAAAAGAAATCAAAGCATGGGTTCACAGCACGCAAGAACTCCCACTTAAAACTTTGCTCTCTTCGCACGGTGTGG
>CANHXV010000156.1 GCA_947464665.1 Comamonadaceae bacterium | reverse complement strand
TTCAAGGCTTTCATGATGTTGACCGCAATCAGGCCTCTGCCATTGGACAGCATTTGTGCTTTTTTAATTTCGCGGTCTAGGGCAATCAAGTTGGCCGATTCAATTTGTTGCCTTGCATCAAACTCTTTGTCTAACTTGCCTGTGTGCGCCATCAAGTCTGGGTGAAGACGCCGCAAGTCAACCGAGGAAATGGTCCCCACAGCCCCTAAATTGGCCACGACGCCTGCCAAGCCACCAGCCGACACACCCACACCCATGCCCCCTTGAACCACCGGCAACAAGGTTTTCCCTTGAAGCTGCAACATGTGCAAACCAGATTCGAGACAGTTTTGTGGAAGCGTTTCAAACGCCGGCAATTCCTTGAGTTGCATCATTTTTTCTTTGCACCTTCAGATGAACAAGAACTTCGTACTTTGCGCCGCAAGCGACATGTTTCGCAATGCGTTAAGTCAACAAACCATGCGTTTTCAAGCAAGTGATGTCCTTAGGGACTCGGTGGTTTCCTTGTTTGAATTCCCCTCGATCTCGTGTAGGCTTAGCCCCAATTTAAAAAAGGTCAAGCATGTCTGATACGCCCTACGTTCCGCCCAAGGTCTGGACTTGGCAAAAGGCCAATGGTGGCCGGTTTGCCAATATCAATCGCCCCGTCGCCGGTGCCACCCACGAGCTAGAACTTCCACGAGGCAAACACCCCCTGCAACTTTATTCTCTGGGTACGCCCAATGGCATCAAAGTGACCGTCATGTTGGAAGAGTTGCTGGCTCTTGGGCATTCAGGCGCAGAGTACGATGCTTGGCTCATTCGCATCAGCGAGGGTATGCAATTTAGCAGTGGCTTTGTGGGCGTGAATCCAAATTCCAAAATTCCTGCACTGCTTGACTACAGCACGCTGCAACCACAGCGTGTGTTTGAATCAGGATCGATCCTTTTCTATTTGGCCGAAAAATTCAAAGCTTTTTTGCCAACCGACATTGCCAAACGTACCGAATGCATGTCTTGGCTCATGTGGCAAATGGGCAGTGCGCCTTATTTAGGTGGCGGCTTTGGCCACTTCTACGCTTATGCGCCTACCAAAATTGAATACGCCATTGACCGCTTCGCGATGGAAGTGAAGCGTGAACTTGATGTCTTGAACCAAAGACTGGCCGACAACCGATTTATCGGTGGTGATGACTACACCATTGCCGACATGGCCATTTGGCCTTGGTACGGCAGCTTGGCCAAAGGCGAGCGCTACGACTCAGGTGAATTTTTACAAGTTCACGAATACACACATGTGATTCGTTGGGCTGATGAAATAGAAGCTCGGCCTGCTGTACAACGTGGTCGCATGGTCAACCGAGTAATGGGGCCTTTAGAAATTCAGTTGCACGAACGGCATGATGCAAGTGACTTTCTTTTCAACACCGAAGACAAACTTCAGAAAAAAGATTGACGTCAGAACAAGCTGCGCGCCCAAATGGCGCATGGCAATTCATTCGTCTTCTGAGTAAATTTTCCCATTCTTCTTCAAGGCGGAAAATTCGCGCTTAGATTGAAACAGCGGAAAAAACATTTGGTGATACCAGTGTTCTTGCCCAAACAGCTGGTCATCTCTTAAACCCACTTGCTTGGGGTACTTGCGCGTAATGTACGCAGAGCCAAAAATGATGTCCCAAATGAACAAGAGGTTGCCAAAGTTTCCCTTGTAGTGGCCGACCCCATCTTTTTCAGTGATCGCGTGGTGCGCCCAGTGGGTGGCGGGCGTGGAGATGGTTCTTTCAAGAACCCACATCAAGGGTCTGAGGGCTGGAATTTTGTAAAGCGGTTCATCCCAACGCCAAGCGCAGTGGGCGCCCATGATGACGCCAAGTTTGACTACCACATACAAGGCATACACCATGCCACTGACCCCCAAGTAAAGCAATGCGCCTGCAAACCACAGCCCCGGCATCATGAGGTAATAAAAAAAGTTATTTCGATAGGTGATGCGAATACTCATGTAAGCCGCAGAGTGGTGTGCACGGTGCAAGGGCCACAAAAGCGGTGAATGCGACAAACGATGCCACCAATACTGAGTCAGGTCATCACACAAGATCAAAATGCCTACCATGGCCCACCAAGGCCAATCGGCCAGCACATCCTTGTACGCTGGGGCAAACCATTCGCCTAATTTGGCAGTACTGAGCATGGCCAAGGGCTGCGTGATGGCCACCAAACTCAAAAACATGAACACTTCTAGCTTGGTGTCGTTGGCAGTGGCAGTGACCGTATTTTGATATCGCCGGCTAATCAGCTCCGTGGCTGCAAAACCCAGAATCATGCTGAGCACCAGAATGTTCTGAATTTCCGTTGCGTTCATGATGGCTTAGGTAAGTTGAGCCAAAGCAGCCTGCAAACCCGCCAGTCCACCCACGCGCTGATCGTTGATGAAAACCTGTGGCATCTGGCGCACGGATGGCCCACACTTTTCATAGAAAGCCATGCGCTCGGATTCGTCGTCTATTTTGATTTCTTCGTAGGCCAAGGATTTTGACTTGAGAATCATCTTGGCTGACTCGCACTGAGGGCAGGCCGACTTGGAGTAGACAACTATTTTGAGGCTCATAAGCGTGGCAGGATTGTTTGAAGAATGGGTTAGGGTGAAATTCTAAGTGAGACTGCTGAATTGCTTTAAAAGTGCCCATTTCTTTGATTGTAGGGCTAGCTCACCCCTTGATATAAATCATATGATAACCACTTGAATCCTTAGATACTGGCAACATAACCGCCATAGATTGAATTGGCGGACATTCAAAAAGGACCTCGAAATGACACATACCTTCCAAGTTGAAGTTGAAAACATCAAATGCGGTGGCTGCGAAAACTCTATCGTGAAGGGCATCAACAGCGTTGCCAAAGTGACCGATCTGGTCATTGATCGCGAAAAGCAGTTGGTCAGCTTTTCTGGGGAAGAGTCCATCAAGCAGCTTATTATTGACAAGCTGAAATCCATGGGCTACCCAGAAAAAGGCTCCGTGGCGGGTCTTGCAGCGGGCATTACCAATGCCAAATCATTTGTCAGCTGTGCCATAGGACGGATGACCTGAATCTGAGAGGTCCTTTTGTCGCAAAATCATGGCATTGACATGATGTCTAAACACAATGGTTTACCTTAATTCCTGGGCGTTGAATTTGGGTTGAAAATACAAGTTCACTGTGACTATCACCCTGCAAAGGAATGAAATGATCGAAGAGAACATTGATATTCAAACCGCTAACGGTTCGATGAACACCTTTGTTGTGTTTCCCGAAGAGGACGGCCCTCATCCGGTTATTTTCTTTTACATGGATGCACCCGGTAAACGAGAAGAGTTGCACGACATGGCCCGCAGGTTGGCCAGCGTGGGTTATTTTGTCGTTTTACCCAACCTCTACTATCGACGCAGCCGAGACTTTTACCTCAAAGAGCGCACACCTGAGGCCATGGACGTGATGTTTGGACACATGGCCACTCTGAACGCTCAAACCAGTCAGACGGACACACAGGCCATGCTGAAGTTTGTAGACACCCATGCCATGGCAGATCAAACGCGAATTGGCACTGTGGGCTACTGCATGAGTGGCCCCATCGTCATGTGGATTGCCGCTCAATTCCCCGATCGATTCCAAAGCATTGCGTCTATTCATGGCGCAAACATGGCCACCAATGAGCCCGATTCGCCCCATCTGATGGCGCCCCAAATTAAATGTGAAAGCTACTTTGCATGCGCGGAAATTGACAAATGGGCACCTCCTGAAGACATCCAAAAATTGGAAGCCTCACTGATCATGGCCAAGTCCAATTACCGAATTGAGTGGTATCCCAAAGTCGAACATGGCTTTGTATTTCCCCAAAGAGCTGGCATTTACAACGCCAAAGCGGCAGAGCGGCATTGGGAACGCTTGTTCAGCTTGTTTGAACGCACTTTGAAAACAAAGTAGCCCCAAACTGCATTGGCGGGCCACTAGAATGCCTATTTGATTTTTTGCAAACCCCTGACTTTGACTTAACGAGTGCCTAATGAGTTCCAACGCCACCTCTCGCAATGAGACCGATCGCGTGCCCTACGCAAAACCTCAGCCATGGGGCATGACGCCCGACATGGTCATCCCTAATGTCAATACGGGGGACGAGAATTTGTGGGCACCCGTAGCGCCCGGCATTTGGTCGCGTCCCATTCACTTGAATGTCACGGGTGGTTTTTATGTGCATTTGCTCAGAGTCAAACGATCTGGCTTGCTGCAAAGACACCGCCACTCCGGCCAAGTTCATGCCTATGTCATTCGCGGCAAATGGTTGTACTTAGAACACGACTGGGTAGCAGAAGAAGGCGGCTATGTGTTTGAGCCTCCAGGCGAGACACATACCTTGGTGGTGCCAGATGACTGCCAAGACATGATTACCCTTTTTACTGTGCACGGCGCCCTCATGTATGTAGACCCTCAAGGCAATGCCACAGGCTACGACGATGTGTTTACACGGATCGAAAAATACCGAGCGCACTTTGAAAGCGTTGGCTTAGGCGCCGACTACGTGAAAAATTTCATGCGCTAAGCCCAAAATAAAAAAGCCTGCTATGCAGGCTTTTTAAATAGGACTTCAAGAAATCAAAGTGGCTTTTTAAGCCAATTGGCAATTTCTCCAATGACACCTCGGCGAAATGCTAAGACGCAAATGACAAAGATAAGGCCCTGAATGATGGTGACCCAAGCACCAAACTGCGCCAAATAGTTTTGCATCGAGACAATGATGGCCGCTCCCA
>CANHXV010000155.1 GCA_947464665.1 Comamonadaceae bacterium | reverse complement strand
GCAGTTCAATTTGCGAGTAATCGGCACTGGCAATCAGACTGCCTGAAGGTGCGACAAAAGCTTCGCGAACTTTGCGACCTTCAGCAGTGCGAATGGGAATGTTTTGCAAGTTAGGGTCGTTGCTAGACAAACGACCCGTGACTGCCACCGCTTGCGCGTAATGCGTATGCACCCGGCCTGTTCTAGGCAAAGCCATTTGCGCCAACTTATCGGTGTAGGTGCCCTTCAATTTGGACAAACTGCGGTGCTCCAAAATACGCGCAGGCAAGGGGTAGTCTTCTGCCAGTTTTTCCAGCACCTCTTCATCTGTGCTGCGCGCACCGGTTGCAGTTTTTTTAATGACGGGCAATCCCAGTTTGTCAAAAAAGATTTCACCGAGTTGTTTAGGACTGCTCAAGTTGAAGGGTTGGCCTGCAATTTCATAAGCTTCAGTTTCTAGCTGCAAAATGCGTTGCCCCAAGGCTTGGCTTTGTGTGGCCAGTGTGGGGCCATCAATGAGCACGCCATTGCGCTCAATGCGAAACAAAGCTTCACTGGTGGCAATTTCGATGTCATAAATAGCACGCAGTTTGGCATCAGCTTGAATGCGTGGCCACAGCACGCCATGCACGTCCAAACATTGGTCGGCATCTTCACAAGAATATTCAGAGGCCTTGTCGACATCCACTTGGGCAAAGGAAATTTGATGCACACCTTTGCCGCACATGTCTTCGTAAGTCAAACCGGTGCGGCCGACGTGTCGCAATGCCAAACTGGTCAGGCTGTGCGGTTTGTGAACTTCCAGCACATAACTCTGCAGCATGGTGTCGTGCGCATAACCACGCACCTCAATGCCTTGGTTGGCAAACACATGTCTGTCGTATTTGATGTGCTGACCCACTTTGAGTTTGAGCGGGTTTTCAAGCCATGGTTTGAGCTTGGCCAATACTTCATCAAAGGCCAATTGCACAGGTGCGTCAGGGCCTTCATGCCGCAAAGGCAAATAGGCAGCCTCGCCTGGCTTCACACTCCAACTGATGCCCACCAACTCGGCGCGCATGGCATCGAGCGAGGTAGTTTCTGTGTCAATGGCCACACACTCAGCGGCCTCTAACCTCGGTAGCCACGCGTCGAATTGTGTCCAAGTCAAAATGGTTTCATAGTGTTTGTCGCCAGTGACAGTGACAACCGGTTCTGGCTCTGCAAACAAATCGTCATTGGGCACAAATGCCGCTTTGGCAGAGGACTTGCTGGCTGCAGACTCAGGGGCGCCTGCACCACGACTTCTGACCAAACCTTTAAACCCATACTTTTCATAAAAGGCCAACAAGTCGGCTTCGTTGGGTTGTGCCAAGCGAATGGTTTCCAGTGAGGGCAGCTCGGGCACGTAGGCGTTCAAATCGCAATCGGTACGGATTTTCAAGAGCTGTCGGCCAGTGGGCAACCAATCAACCGCCTTGCGAAGATTCTCACCTACGACGCCTTTGACTTGATCTGCATTGGCCATTAAGTTATCGAGCGAGCCATATTCAAGTAATAGTTTGACAGCTGTCTTAGGGCCCACTTTTTGGACGCCTGGCACATTGTCTACGGTGTCACCCACCAAGATTTGATAGTCCAACATGAGGCTGGCGGGCACACCAAATTCTTCTTGAACCCCCGCCAAATCACGGCGCTTGCCATTCATGGTGTCAATGATGGTGATGTTTTCATTCACCAGTTGAGCCAAGTCCTTGTCGCCACTTGAAACCACCACCTCTATGCCTTGCGACGCTCCCACATTTGCCAGCGTGCCGATCACATCGTCGGCTTCAACGCCTGGCACGTCCAAGACTTTCCAACCCATCAAACGAACCAGTTCATGGATCGGCTGAATTTGCGAACGCAAATCGTCGGGCATAGGACTTCTGTTTTGTTTGTATTCAGGGTAAATATCGTCGCGAAAGGTTGGACCTTTGGCATCAAACACACACACCGCAAAGTCTGCAGGAATGTCCTTCCGAAGGCGCTCCATCATGTTGATGATGCCTCGGATTGCGCCGGTGGCTGGGCTGCCAGGGTCGCCAGGCACGGCCCGTAAATCAGGCATGGCATGAAAGGCTCGGTAAAGGTAACTGGAGCCATCCACCAGCAAAAGGGTTTTCTTGTCGCTCATGCCCCAATTGTGCCTGTCCTCAGCCTGTTTTGACGAGCCAAAGTCTGTCAAATTTGGCTTCAACACCCTCTACAATCTGAGCATGCATTTCGCCATGCCTTCGGGCGCCTATTTCACACTTTCAAACATCCCCTAAGCCATGGCTGTTTTTACGCCCGTTTCTGAAGAGCAAGCTGCGCTGCTGATGTCCCAATTAGGCTTAGGTGAACTGACCGAGTTAAGGGGCATAGAGGGCGGTATCGAAAACACCAACTATTTCACCACCACCGATTTGGGTGATTACGTCCTGACTTTGTTCGAGCGCTTGAACCACGAACAGCTTCCCTTTTATTTGTACCTGATGAAACACTTGGCAGAAAAAGGCATTCCTGTACCTAACCCTGCTGCCAATCGAGATGGCGATATCTTGCACACCCTGTGCAACAAGCCTGCCGCAGTGGTCAACCGACTGCTTGGTAAAAGCCTACTGGCCCCCAAGGCTGTTCATTGCGCGGCGGTAGGCCAGATGTTGGCACGCATGCACTTAGCGGGAGAAGACTACAACCGCAGACAGCCCAATTTAAGGGGCTTGGCTTGGTGGAACGAAACGGCTCCTGTGATCATGCCCTACTTGAATGAAGAACAAGCCAGGCTTTTACAAAGCGAATTGGCTTTCCAAAATCACATTGCAAAAAGTGCCGCCTATCAAGCTCTCCCCAAAGGCCCCGTGCATGCTGACCTTTTTCGCGACAACGTGATGTTCGAAGGTGAAAAGCTCACTGGCTTCTTTGACTTTTATTTTGCCGGCAATGACGCTTGGTTGTTTGACCTATCGGTCAGCATGAATGATTGGTGCATCGATTTAAACTCAGGAGAACACGCTCCTGACAGAGCCTTGGCCATGCTAAATGCCTACCAAGAAGTACGGCCACTGCGTCCCGCCGAGAGGCAGCTCATGCCTGCCGTGCTGCGCGCCGGCGCACTGCGTTTTTGGATTTCTCGGCTTTGGGACTTTTATTTGCCCAGAGATGCTGCCATGCTGAAACCACACGATCCCACCCACTTCGAACGGGTATTGCGCGCTCGTTTAACTTCGCCCTTTAAGCTCTGGCTATGAAGCTTCAAATCTTACCTGCCAAGCAGGGTCTGCGGTGGGTCAAACAAGGTATTCGCACTTTCTGGCGCCAGCCACTTGCTTTCACTGGTTTGTTCTTTTTGTTCATGGCATGGGTTTCTCTCTTGTCCATGGTGCCCTTTGTAGGCGCTGCGCTAGCCCTGCTCGTTTTGCCTGCGGCCACTTTAGGGCTCATGGTCGCCACCGAACAGGCCGCCTCTGGCAAATTCCCCATGCCTACCGTCTTGTTGGTTGCATTTCGTGCAGGACAATTGCGCCTCAAGGCCATGATGGTTCTAGGTGGCCTCTATGCCCTGAGCTTTTTGGCCGTCATGGGTATTTCAGCGCTGGTCGATGGCGGAGGATTTGCCAAGGTTTATCTGGCCAATGCGCCCATCACACCTGAAGTGGTCAACGACACCGACTTTCAGGCAGCCATGTGGTTGGCCACTGTCATGTACATTCCTTTGTCAATGCTGTTCTGGCATGCACCGGCTCTGGTTCATTGGCACGGAGTTCCGCCCGTCAAAAGCTTGTTTTTCAGCGCCATCGCTTGTTGGCGCAATCTGGGCGCGTTTGCTGTGTATTTGTTGGCTTGGGCGGGGGTGTTTGTGGCGGGCGCCACGGTCATTCTGGTTGTCAGTAGCAGCCTAGGTGGCAATGATTTAACCGCAGCCGTTCTGATGCCGGGCGCATTGCTCATGGCCGCCATGTTTTTCACGTCGGTTTACTTCAGCGTGAAAGACTGTTTTGAATTGCCCGAGCCGGGCAGCGAACACCAAGCATAAAAAAGCCTGCTGCAGCAGGCTTCTGGGAGTTCCAATCGGAGCCCCTCAGAATCAATGGTGATGGCCATGCGCACCATGAACGTGACGATGTTCAATTTCCTCAGGGATTGCGGCACGTACATCCAGCACCTTCAATTGGAACTGTAAAACTTGACCCGCCCAAGGATGGTTGCCATCCAACATCACGGTATCGCCTTTGATTTTCATCACATTGAAAATAGCTTCACGACCATCTGGCGTGCGGCCACGCAATTGCCCTCCCACCTTCACGCCAGGCGGAAAGTCTTTTTTGGGCATGGTTTGCAACAGGCTTTCGTCACGCTCTCCAAACGAATCGGCAGCACTCAGTACCAATGTAGTTTGGTAGCCCTTGTCTTGGCCATCTAGCGCCTCTTCAATTTTTGGCAAGGTATTTTCGTACCCGCCATGCAAGTAAGCCATGGGCTCTTCTGCAGCTTCCAACAATTTACCTTGCGCATCGGACACTTTGTACTTCAAGGTCACGACGGTATCCTTTTCAATTTTCATGCTGTCTTCTTCCTTTGATTGAAATTATTCCACAGGTGTTAGCTTGGCAACTGACAAGGCCAACCATTTCACACCATGTCTGGGAAAATTCACTTGAGCACGAGAATCTGAGCCCGCACCTTCGACGGCCAAAACTTTGCCCTCACCAAATTTGGTGTGAAACACTTTCATGGCCACTTTGATACCATGCGAAGGCTCCGATTTTTGCACAGGTACTGGCGGGCTTTTGTAGGT
>CANHXV010000154.1 GCA_947464665.1 Comamonadaceae bacterium | reverse complement strand
GTTGGTAGTAGCGCACAAAGTGTGGGCCAAAACCTTCGCACATCACCTTGTCTTGGCCTAAATGCGCAATGGCTTCGCCCAAAGTCACGGGCAGCCTGGCTGCAGATTCTGCATAGGGTGCTTCTGTGGCCAAGGGTGGTTCTGATGAATTGTGAATGCCGTCAAGGCCTGCCAAAATTTGAGACGCCATGTACAAGTAAGGGTTGGCTGCGGGCTCGCCCAATCTGTTTTCGATGCGGGTGGCAGGATCGCCCGCGCCGCCCACCACCCTGAGCATGGCGCCGCGATTGTCAAGGCCCCACACAATCGATTGAGGGGCAAGCGCATTGGGCTTGAAGCGCCCGAAGCCATTGACCGTGGTGGTGCACAAAGATGTAATACCTTGCGCGTGAGACAAAAGTCCTGCCAAATACTGAGCGCCTATTTGGCTGAGCGTGTGGCGCGCGTTGTTGGCAGGAAGACCTGCTGCTTCTTGAATGTCGGCTGCCGTTGTGCGCGCAAAAAGATTCTGACCGCTTTCAAGATCACAAAGCGATTGGTGCAGATGCCAGCCGCTGCTCATGATGTTGTCAAAGGGCGGTCGGCACATGAATGTGGCGTGGTATCCGGCGCGTCGCAAGGCTTGTTTGACGGCGCTTCTGAACAACACCATGTTGTCGGCCGCAGTCATGGCGTCAGTGGCTTTGAAAACTGCTTCAACTTGGCTGGGGCCAAGTTCAATTTCTAAAGACAACAGGGGCAAGCCCAAGTCCTGAGCGGTTTGCTTCACGATGCGAAGTGCATGTTCTGCGCGGTCAAACCACAACTCATTCAACAAGTTGTAGCCAGGATGGATCATGCTCACTTGGGGCGCGGGCCCTGGCCAAGAAGCTTGTGCAGGGTCGGCATCGTCGCCGTGTTCTGCATGGGTGAGTTTGTAAATGTGAAACTCAACTTCAAGACCGCATTTCATGCCCCAGCCTTTGGCGGCCAGTTTTTCAAGCGCACTTTGCAAAATACGGCGCGAGTCATATGGCACAACTTGACCATCGGGGAACCAAGGCTGGCCCAAAAGCCAACCGGTTTTTTCGGCCCAAGGCAGTATTTTGAAAGTACTGGGATCGGGCAGCAAAATGACATTGCTGGCCCCTTCAAATCCGGGCAATTCGTTTGTGACTTCGGCCTCAAACACTTTGTAGACCGTGCGGTCGGAAGTGTCCTTGAGCATCAAGGTGCTGACCATGCCCATGCCATCTTTGAAGGCCGTGGCCAATTCTGAGGTGACCCATGTTTTGCCGCGCAAACTGCCGTGCACATCGCACCATACCAAACGGATCCATTCTAGGCCTGAGGCTTGAGCCAAGGCCAGCACCCGTTGAATTTCTGCTTGTCGGTAGGATGTATTTTGGCCGCATTGCTCGGCAAAGTTGATGCGTTTTGAATTCATGGGGCTTCGGTCAATGAAGCATTCCAAGGTGCGCCATCGCGTTTGGCCTGCATGGTGTCTGTCGACCATGTTTGCCAATTTTGGGCGGGTGCTATGCCATCCACCGTATCCGGACCAGTTCGAGATGCGGCCACGTCAGGGTTGGCAAAACCAGGTGGCATTAAGCCTGCCGCCACATCGTCAATGGCTTTGGCCAGGATGCGCCGGTTGGCAATGATCACTTTGTCAGTGGTGCCCAAATGTTCGCGCGTGCGGTTTTGGATGGCGCCCATGCTCTCGCAAGCCCACTGGTCATGCACATTGATGTCGTCTTCACCCATGCCTAAAAAAGTACGCGTCATTTGCTCTTCTGGATTGAAGCCCCATTGGTTGTGTTGGCCAGATTTGGGAATGTAGTCGGGCAAACTGACGGCCTGTAGGCGCTGGTTGCGCATGGCTTCTTTGTTGACAGGATCGGCAAAGCTGGTGAACACCGCATACCAGTAGGTGCGCGTGTCGTCGACCGGCACATGCATTTGGGTGATGGTCATGGTTTCCGACAAAGGAATCACAAAGGTGTTGGGAAACAAGGCATTGGTAATGCGAACATGAGTCAGTTTGTCGTTCAGGGGTCTGAGCGTGGTCAGTTGAAAGCCATAGGGCTTTTCTGTGAAAGAGATATCTGGCTGATCAAACTCGCGCATGACTTTTGTCATAGGCCATTTTTCACCTTCTATTTCGCCAGCGCTGGCGCCGCGAAATTGTTTGCCATACGTGTCTTCAAGGGATGCGTCGTTGAAAAACCGGTGCAAAAAAGAAGCATGGGCAGGGTCGATGCCTACTTCAAATGCTTGTAGCCAATTGCAATGCCACAAACCTTTGAATGCGAAGGTGTGTGTGCCAGGTGCTTTGAAACAATCTAGTTCCGGCAAGGGCGGTGGAGCACTGCCTTCAGCGCCCAGCCATGCAAACAAAATGCCGCTGCGTTCTTGCACGGGGTAATTGCGCTGTTTGATGCGGGTGCACAAAACGCTGCCTTTGGGCTCGGCAGGGGTTTCTAGGCACTGGCCTGTGACGTCAAATTTCCAGCCATGAAAGGGGCATCGAAGGCCATCCCCTTCATTGCGGCCGTAGGCCAAGTCGGCCCCACGGTGCGGACAGTCGCGGTCGAGTAAACCAAATTCGCCTTGTGCGTTTTTAAACAAGACCAAATCTTGTCCGAGCAACTTAACAGCCTTGACGGCTCGAACGCCCATGCGGGGGTCTAGTACAGGGTTGAACTCATCCAACAAGGCCACGGGGTGCCAGTAATGACGCAAGACCTGCCCACAAGGGGTGCCAGGGCCAATGCGCGTGACGCGCTCATTTTGTTCTGCTCTCATCAAATCACTTTAACGCAAAATCCTCGGAAAGAAAATGATTTAAGCTCACAGTCAGTTCATTTCTGGCCCGAGTGCAAAAGATGCCGGGCCACTTTTTGAAGTCATGCATGCAGTCTGAAAATCTTTTGTTTGTTTACGGCACTTTGCTCTCGGGTTTAAGTAACCACCATCACATGGCAGGTACAACTTGTTTGGGCGAAGCCCGTATTCAGGCAGCCTTGTTTGACATGGGGGAATATCCTGCGCTCAGTCTGCAGGGGGCCTTGGCGCTGCCGCTTGGCCCTGTGCTGGGCGAGTTGTACAAAATTGAGCCAGCGCAATGGCAAGCTTTGGACGACTTAGAAGAAGTGGACCCAGATTCAATTGAAAACTCAATGTACTTGCGCGTGCCTATTCAGGTGCAATGGAATCACCCTGAAGGGCCGCAAACAATCACTGCGCACGTCTATGTGTACAACTGGTCCTTGGCGGGTCGGCCGCGCATTGAACATGGCGACTTTCGCCGCCATTGCTCAATGCGTGGAAAGGATTGATTCTGTGAGAACCAACTCGCCGCGCAAGGAATGCGACAAAGCGGTGTCAATTTTCACATCGACCATCTGACCGACCAGGCGCATGCCATTGGGACCTGCTGGAAAGTTGACCACGCGGTTGCACTCGGTCCGCCCGGCCATTTCGGTGGCGTCTTTGCGCGCTGGACGCTCCACCAAAATGCGTTGCACTGTGTGGAGACGGCTGTCGCCAATTCGTTTCACATTGGCTTCAATGGTGGCCTGCAAATGGTGCAAACGCTTGAGCTTGACATCATGCGGTGTGTCGTCTTGCAAGTTGGCAGCTGGGGTGCCAGGACGCGGGCTGAAGATGAAGCTGAAGCTGGTGTCGTAGCCCACATCGTCAATGAGTTTCATCATCTTGCCAAAGTCTTCTTCGGTTTCGCCAGGGAAACCCACAATGAAGTCACTGCTCATGGCCATGTCGGGCCGAATGGCGCGCAGTTTGCGAATGGTGCTTTTGTATTCCATCGCGGTGTACCCGCGTTTCATGGCCATCAAAATTTTGTCCGATCCGTGTTGTACGGGCAGATGCAAATGGCTGACCAACTTGGGCACCTTGGCGTAAACATCAATGAGGCGCTGTGTGAATTCGTTGGGATGGCTGGTGGTGTAGCGAATGCGCTCAATGCCAGGCATGTCGGCTACGTATTCAATCAGCAGGGCAAAGTCGGCAATCTCTGCCGTGTCACCCATTTTGCCGCGGTAGGCGTTGACGTTTTGACCCAGTAAGGTGATTTCGCGCACGCCTTGTTCGGCCAAGCCAGCTATTTCAACCAACACGTCTTCAAAGGGACGACTGACTTCTTCGCCGCGGGTATAGGGCACCACGCAATAGCTGCAATATTTGCTGCAACCTTCCATGATGGACACAAAGGCAGTGGGGCCGTCCATTTTGGCAGGGGGTAAATGATCAAACTTTTCAATTTCCGGAAAACTGATGTCCACTTGTGGGCGTTTTTTGGCGGTGCGAGCAGCCAAAAGTTCGGGCAGGCGGTGCAAGGTTTGCGGGCCAAAAACCACGTCGACATATGGAGCGCGTTTGATGATGTCGGCGCCTTCTTGGCTGGCCACACAGCCGCCTACGCCAATCAAAACACCGCGTTCTTTCAAATGCTTGACGCGTCCTAAATCGCTGAAAACTTTTTCTTGAGCGCGTTCACGCACCGAGCAGGTGTTGAACAAAATGAGGTCGGCTTCTTCGACGTCTTGAGTGGGCTCGTAGCCCTCGGCGGCCTTCATGACGTCTGCCATTTTGTCCGAGTCGTACTCGTTCATTTGGCAGCCAAAGGTTTTGATAAATACTTTTTTGCTCACAAGAGACTCCAAGCGTTGACTGGTTTATATCCAGGGGCTGATGGAAGAACCTGAGCCACAACGGCGGGCAGGTTAACGGGCAATTATCGCAGGTCTGGCTTTGGCGGTCAGGGCTGTTTGCGAAAAAACATCGGGTAGTAGC
>CANHXV010000153.1 GCA_947464665.1 Comamonadaceae bacterium | reverse complement strand
GTTGGAGAGACCCTATGCCTGGCTACTCAGATCCTGGTTTTGACACACTGGCCTTGCACGCTGGTGCAGCCCCAGACCCCACCACGGGCGCCCGTGCAGTGCCCATTCACCTCACCACATCTTTCGTCTTTGAATCGAGTGATCAAGCAGCATCGCTTTTCAATCTTGAACGTGCGGGGCATGTCTACAGTCGCATCAGCAACCCCACCAATGCTGTTTTGGAGCAGCGCATTGCAGCCCTTGAGGGCGGTATAGGTGCCATTGCGACCGCCAGTGGCCAAGCGGCCTTGCACCTCGCCATCACCACTGTCATGGGCGCTGGCTCGCACATCGTGGCATCTTCAGCACTGTATGGTGGCTCACACAATTTGCTGCACTACACCCTGAGTCGCTTTGGCATCGAAACCACTTTTGTCAAACCGGGCGATTTGGATGCTTGGCACGAGGCAATCAAACCCAATACCAAATTATTTTTTGGTGAAACCGTGGGCAATCCAGGGATGGACGTGCTTGATTTGCCCGCAGTGAGTCAAATTGCGCATGCTGCAGGCGTACCCCTTTTGGTCGATGCCACCCTCACTTCGCCTTGGTTGATGAAGCCCTTCGAATACGGCGCTGACTTGATCGTGCACTCAGCCACCAAATTTTTATCCGGTCATGGCACGGTGATTGGCGGCCTGGTGGTGGACGGTGGTAGCTTTGATTGGTCAGGCCCGAACACACAAGGCAAATTTGCCGAACTCACACAAGCCTACGAAGGCTTTCACAACATGGTCTTCAACGAAGAGAGCACCGTTGGCGCCTTCCTTTTACGCGCTCGTCGCGAAGGACTGCGCGACTTTGGTGCGTGCATGAGTCCACACTCAGCATGGCTCATTTTGCAAGGCATCGAAACCTTGCCACTGCGCATGGCACGCCATGTGAGCAACACCGAAAAGGTGGTGAACTTCTTGGCGGCACACCCTATGGTGAGCCGTGTGGGTCACCCCTTGTTAGAGACTCATCCCAGCCACGCATTGGCCAAAAAATTAATGCCGCGCGGTGCAGGCTCTGTGTTCAGTTTTGACATCCAGGGCTCGCGCGAGCAAGGCAAGGCCTTCATCGAAGCTTTGCAAGTTTTCAGTCACTTGGCCAATGTGGGCGACTGCCGATCTTTGGTCATTCACCCCGCAAGCACAACACATTTCAGAGTCGATGATGAGACCCTCAAGGCCTCAGGCATTGGGCCCGGCACGGTGCGTTTATCAATTGGCTTAGAAGATCCAGATGATTTGATAGACGACTTAAAACGTGCGTTAAAGGCCGCAGAAAAAGCTGCTGTTCAAACCGGAGGTGCTGCATGATTTACAACGTGCAAGGCTCACCACTTTATGTTTACACAGGCGGCAAAGTTTTTGATGCTACCAAGCCCACCGCCGTGTTCATCCATGGCGTGCTTAACGATCACAGTGTTTGGATTTTGCAAACCCGTTACTTTGCCAACCACGGCTGGAACGTATTGGCTGTTGACTTGCCGGGTCACGGCAGAAGCGGCGGCAAAGCGCCAGCGTCTGTGCAAGAGGCGGCGCAAAGCATCATGGCACTGCTTGATGCGGCTGGCGTCTCCAAAGCCATGTTGATCGGCCACAGTTTTGGCTCGCTCATTGCGCTTCATGCCACTGCCGAAAACCCAAGTCGAGTGTCGCAATTGATGATGGTAGGCACCGCTTACCCCATGCGCGTCTCACCCGCCTTGCTAGACAGTTCATTGAACGATCCACAAAAAGCCATTCAGATGGTCAATGTGTTTTCCCACTCAACGTTGGCACCACCACCTAGCGCTCTTGGCCCTGGCACATGGCTGCTGGGAGGTAGCAAAGCCCTCATGCGCAGAGTCTTGGTCAGCAACCCCCATGAAAATATTTTCAACATTGGCTTCAAGGCTTGCGACAGCTATGACCAAGGCGAAGCTTCGATCCTCAAAGTCACCTGCCCCACCTTGTTCTTGTTGGGCACAAAAGATCAAATGACCCAACCCAAAGCAGCACAAGGCTTGATCAAGCTAGCCCACAACGGGCATGTGGCCATGGTCAATGCAGGGCATCAACTGATGATGGAAGCACCGGAAGAAACATTGAGCGCCATGATTAAATTTTGTAAAAAGTGATGCGTACATCTCTCATTGAGCCTTCACTCATCACACCTGAACTTTCGGGGCAGCGTGTACACGAGATTTGCAACCAATTTGATTTACGCAATTTGCCAGCAGATTTTCTTGCCAATCCCTATCCAGTTTATGCCGCACTGCGACAACACGAACCCATCAAACGCATGCCCGATGGTTCTTACTTTTTAACGCGGCATGAAGATCTCGCAACTGTCTACCGAGATGCTGCAACTTTCAGCTCCGACAAGCGAGTTGAGTTTGCACCCAAATACAACCACCCCCCATTTAACCAAGCACCGTTTGTACTGCCTGGAAAAGATGCGCCCCTATATGAACATCACACCAACAGCCTGGTGTTCAACGATGCACCCAGGCACACTCGCGTGCGCAAACTCATCATGGGTGCACTCACACGGCGTGCTATTGAAGCTATGGAAACAGGTTTGATTCAATTGGTAGACGGTCTGCTAGACAAACTAGAAGATCAGCAAAAAGGCGATTTGATTGAAGACTTCGCTTCTGCCATTCCAGTTGAAGTCATTGGTAATTTGCTCAATGTGCCGCATGCCGATCGCGGACCACTGAGGGGTTGGTCATTGGCCATCCTAGGCGCCTTAGAGCCTCGGCTCACATCCGCCCAAGAAGAACGGGGCCATCGAAGCGTGCAAGAGTTTTTAAGTTATTTGCACGACCTGGTAGCCGATCGCCGCAAGCACCCTGGCAATCCCGATCAAGATGTTTTAACACGCTTGATTTTGGGGGATAAAGACGCACCTACAAATTCAGCAAAAGTCGAAAGCTTGAGTGAAGTTGAGTTGCTCCAAAATTGTGTTTTCCTTTTGAATGCTGGCCATGAGACGACGACCAATTTAATTGGCAATGCCTTGATCAGCTTGATAGAACATCCTTCTCAACATGCTCAATTGCGGTCTGATCTCATGAGCACTCAGGCAAGTTCGCAAACAGAGCAAGCCGCACACATTCTCAATGTGGCCACCGATGAATTTTTGCGATTTGAAGCGTCCAATCAACTGAGCAATCGGCGGGCTGTGAAAGCAACACAAATTGGTGGCGTCGATTTACCCGAAGGTGCGCTGGTCACCTTGTGCATTGGCGCAGCCAACCGCGATCCCCTGCAATTTAACGACCCCGAAAAACTTGATTTAAGGCGACTCGCAAATAAGCATCTCTCATTTGGGTTTGGTGTCCACCAATGCGCAGGCTTGAGCCTGGCTAGGCTTGAAGCTAGGATTGCAATAGGTCGTTTTTTGAATCGGTTTCCAAACTATGAACTGAGCGAATTGCCAACGAGAGGTGGCAGAGCTAGATTTAGAGGCTTTTTAAAAGCGCCCTTCCACACAAACTCCAATTGACTCGTTTTTTCTTTAGGAGCCAACATGAACAACACCGAAGAATCGGTACTTGCACCCGATGCAAGCAGTTTCTCCAGCTTCGAAGCGTTCTATCCTTTTTATTTGAATGAACACAGCAACATCACTTGCCGTCGCCTTCACTTTATAGGATCTACCCTCTCTTTGATTTGCTTGGTGATGCTCGTAGTCACTTTCAAGCCTCAGTACTTCTTATACGGTTTGCTGTGTGGCTATGGTTGTGCTTGGATAGGTCATTTTTATTTTGAGAAAAACAAGCCAGCCAGTTTCAAACGCCCGTTCTACAGCTTCATGGGCGACTGGGTCATGTACAAAGACATGTGGACGGGCAAGATCAAATTTTGATCACATCGACCAGCTTGAGGTGGGTCAATTGGGTTTTTTGCCAAAACAACTCTGTGGCATCTGAAGGATGCAAGCAAAGTTTTTGCATCAAAGGCTCAACGGGCGTGACAGACATGTCAACCAGCAAAACCCAAGCGGATTCTGTCTGGTTGTTGGACTGCTCCAAGCGACCTAACCATTTGAGTTCTTGCAAGGTATCCAAAACGGTCTGAGCATGTCGGTGTTCAATGTGAAGTTCTTCTGACAACGCCTGCATGCTAAGTCCCTGCGGCGAGTTGACGCGCGCAATCGACAAGCTTCGCAAGACTTCCAATGCCAGCCTGAATGACCAGCCAGGGCCATCTGCTTGTCGTTTGGCCTGTCGGCCGATTTCGGGCAAGCTGGCCGTCACCACAGCACCCAACAACACCACCACCCACGCCACATAAATCCAGACCAATAAAATGGGGACGGCAGAAAAAGCGCCATAAATGGCCGAATAAGTGGGCATTTGCGCCAAATAAAGACCCAACACTTTTTTCGCCAACTCTAAGCCCACCGCAACCGCCACGCCACCAATCAAAGCATGACGCCAATCCACGCGGGTGTTTGGTAAGTAGTAGTACAGGCCTGTCACGCAGGCCACCAGCAAACAAAATTCAACCAAGTCCAATAGATTTCGGACTGAAACTGGCAACCAATCGCCCAAACCTGAAAGATACCCCGTGAACAAATAAGAAGAGATTGCCAAACTTCCCCCTAACAACAGAGGTCCTAGCGTGATACCAGCCCAGTAAATGAGGACGCGTTGGGCCCACGGCCGTTGACGGTTGACTCGCCAAATTTGACCCAAAGTACGGTCAATCGTGACCAGCAAGGCCAAAGAGGCCACTACGACTGCGATCAAACCCACCAAACCGAGCCGGCTGGCCTTGCGTGAAAACTGGGTCAAAGACCCCAATAC
>CANHXV010000152.1 GCA_947464665.1 Comamonadaceae bacterium | reverse complement strand
GTCACCAAAAGGTGCTGGAAGAAGCGCCTGCACCCGGCTTGTCAGATGCGTTGCGCAAGCAAATGGGCGAAGCTGCCGTCGCGGCCGCGCGTGCTGTGAACTATGTGGGTGCTGGCACGGTGGAATTCATTGTGGAGCAGCGCGACAACCAGGCCACGGGTCAAGTCGACATGCACTTTTTCTTCATGGAGATGAACACACGTTTGCAAGTAGAGCACCCGGTGACAGAAGCCGTAACAGGTTTGGATTTGGTTGAATGGCAGTTGCGCGTGGCCAGTGGCGAACCCTTGCCTTTAAAGCAAGACCAAATCCAATTAAAGGGCCATGCCATTGAAGCGCGCATTTGCGCTGAAAACCCTGACAACAATTTCTTGCCAGCTACAGGCCATTTGCAGGTTTACAAAAAGCCTGCACACACGGCTTTCGAAAGAGGCTCGGTGCGCTTTGACGATGGTGTGCGTCAAGGCGACACCATCAGCCCATATTACGATTCCATGGTGGCGAAGTTGATCGTGCATGGCGACACGCGTGAACAAGCATTGGCCTTGCTTGACCAAGCTCTGGCACAAACGCAGGTGGTGGGCTTGTCCACCAATGTGCAGTTCTTAAGGCATGTGGTTCACAGTGCTTCATTTGCGCAGGCGCGTTTGGACACAGCGCTTATTCCACGCGAAGCCGATGTGTTGTTTCATCAAGAAAAACTGGGTTTGAATGTGGCGGCAGCGGCCGTGGTGGCGCACACCTTGCATCAAGAAAATTCAAAACAAGGCAAGGATCCATTTAGCAAAAGCGATGGATGGCAATCGCATGCTGAAACCAGCCGCAGATTTCCGTTGGAGTTTGCAGGCGAGACACACACGGCTTGGTTGCACTATGGCCATGACGGTGCCATGCAATTGTCTTGGGGTGATGCTGCAGGCCCAGGCGCCAAAACTCCACACGATGACTTTGAGTTTGCCGTTGCCAAGGGCAGTGCTGATCAAAGCACTGCATCAGGCCACCCCACATCGCAATCATTGAACGTCACATGGCAAGGCCAACGCGTGACCAGTGAAGTGGTCATGCAAGATGGCAAGCTGGGACACCCTGCGGAGGTGGCCCACGTGTTTTCCCAAGCGGGGGCCACACGCATTCGCGTCATTCAGCCTTTGGCCCATGCAGAAGGCGCGCAGGATGAAAAGGGCGGCCTGGCTGCGCCGATGCCAGGTAAAGTGGTTTCGTTTGCCGTGAAGGTGGGCGACAAGGTGAAGGCTGGCCAAAGTCTGGCCGTCATGGAGGCCATGAAAATGGAGCACACCATTTCAGCCCCTAAAGATGGTGAAGTGAAAGAGTTGCTGTATGCGCCGGGCGATCAAATTGCCGAGGGAGCAGAGTTGCTCAAGCTTGCGTAAACTAGCCGGTATGAAAATAGTTTTTTGCTGCAGCAATACCAAAGCTGAACCTTGGCTAGAGGGTTTTAGGCAGGCCTTGCCTGGCGTTGAAATTTGGGAGTGGCAAGCCGCCCCAGCAGGCCAAGCCCCCAAGTTGGCCGACCATGCCGTGGTGTGGTCGCCGCCGCAAAGCTTCATTGACGAGCAAACACAATTGCAAAACCTGTTCAACATCGGTGCGGGTGTAGATGCTTTGCTAAAGCTCAAGTTGCCAAGCAGTTTGAACATTGTGCGCTTGAATGACGCAGGCATGTCGGTGCAAATGGCGGAGTATGTGTGCCATGCGGTCATTCGATATTTTCGCGAATTGAATCATTATGAAAAAGACACGCAAGAAAAGCGTTGGTCTTACCGCAAGCCAGCTTTGCGTTCAGAATTTTCGGTAGGCGTTTTGGGCGCTGGCGTGTTGGGCAGCAAGGTGGCTCAAGCCTTGCAACAGTTTGAATTTCCCGTCAATGTGTGGAGCCGCTCGCCCAAGCAACTGACGGGTGTCAAAAGTTTCGCCGGCCCTGAGCAGTTGCCCGCATTTCTCAAAGCCACGCGGGTGCTGGTCAATTTATTGCCACTCACCGCAGACACTGAAAATATTTTGAACCGTGCCAACTTGTCGCAACTTCAAGCAGGCTCTTTTTTAATCAATGTGGCGCGTGGCAAACACGTGGTTGACCAAGATCTCATAGATTTGCTAGACCAAGGCCACATGGCGGGTGCCACACTCGATGTTTTCAGAGTAGAGCCCTTGCCACCAGATCATGCATTTTGGAGTCACCCCCAAATTGTGGTCACACCCCATACGTCAGCCCGTACTTTGCGCGATGAAAGCGTTGCGCAAATTGCGAGCAAAATTCAATCGGTCTATGCGGGCCTGCCCATTGAAGGCCGTGTTGACAAAGTGCGCGGTTATTAGTTTTTCAAAATTCCGTTAGAGTACCTCTATGACAATGCCTGCTCGCGTTAAATTGGTTGATGTCGGCCCCCGAGATGGCTTGCAAAATGAAAAGCAAGCGGTGCCTACGGCCGTCAAAATTGAACTGGTGCATCGCTTGCAAGCTGCAGGTTTGAAGGAAATTGAAGTCACCAGTTTTGTCAGTCCCAAGTGGGTGCCGCAAATGGCAGACAACGCCGAGGTGATGGCGGGCATTCAACGTCAAGCGGGCATTCGCTATTCAGTCCTCACACCCAATATGCAAGGCTTTCTGGCTGCACAGCAAAGCAAGCCCGACGAAATTGTGGTGTTTGCTGCAGCCTCCGAAGCCTTCAGTCAAAAGAACATCAACTGCAGCATTGAAGAAAGTATTCAACGTTTTGCACCCGTGGTAGAGGCGGCGCTTGCGGCAGGTATTGTTGTGCGCGGCGCCATGTCGTGTGCGCTGGGTTGTCCCTATGAGGGCGAGGTGCCGCCTGCCAATGTAGAGCGTTTGGCCAAACTCATGAAGCGCATTGGCGTACAACATTTGGGCGTGGCCGACACCATTGGTGTGGGCACACCGAGCAAAGTGAAAGCGGCCATGGAAGCCACTTTGAAGCACTACGACTTGAACGATATTTCTGGGCATTTTCATGACACCTATGGCCAAGCCTTGGCCAACACCTTGGCCAGTTTGGAAATGGGTGTGTGGCAATACGATACGTCAGTAGCAGGTTTGGGTGGCTGCCCTTACGCCAAAGGCGCTACAGGCAATGTGGCGACTGAAGATGTGGTTTACATGATGCATGGCATGGGCATTGAAACTGGCATTGATTTGGACAAGCTGGTTGACGCGGGTGCCTTCATCAGCGATTTCTTGCAGCGCAAATCAGGTTCGCGCGTGGCCACGGCCACCCTCAGCAAGCGCTTGGGATAATGCGCCTGCAAAGAATCAAGCACCAGACCATGAGTCTCTTTTCTCGCCTGCAACACCGTGCCGAACAAGTCTTGGCCAGTGACGATCCCTATGTGCCGTCGCCGTGTGTGTCTGTGTGTGTGGTGCATCCCATTGAAGGCGTGTGCGAGGGGTGCCTCAGAAACTTAGACGAGATTGGGGCTTGGAGTCACATGCAAAGTTCACAGCAACGTGAAGTTTGGCAACACATCAAAGTGCGCTGTGCGAAGCGGCTGCAATCGACAAAGCCATGAAAGACATTCATTTTTATTTCGATTTCATCTCGCCCTATGCGTGGTTGGCTTTCAAGGCTTTGCCAAAGTCTTTAGAAGGCATCAGTCAGCGCGTGCATTACCACCCGGTGGTGTTTGGTGCCATGCTCAAACACCTTGGCCAATTGGGCCCCGCAGAAATACCTGGCAAACGCGATTGGACTTACCGACAAGTGATGTGGCTGGCCAAGCAACAGGGCACTGATTTGCAAATGCCCGCCTCGCATCCTTTCAATTCTTTGGCTTTGCTGCGCTTGGCTGTGGCCGCATCAGACAAGGGGCAACCCAACCGCTATGTGGTTGAAAGTATTTTCAAACATGTGTGGTGCCATGGCTTAGAAGCTGCTGATCCAGAGCGACTTGCTGCCTTGCAATTGCATTTGCTCAGTCAGGCCAATGTGTCTTTGAAAGACCCGCAGTCTGTTGAAGTGAAGCAACTGCTGCAACAACAAACTCAACAGGCCATTGACCTGGGTTTGTTTGGAGTGCCCAGCATGGTGGTCGATGGCCTAGTTTTTTGGGGACAAGACGCACTGCCCATGTTGCGCGCTTATCTGCAAGGCGATGCGTGGTTTGAAAGCGCCGATTGGCAAGACGCAGGCAAGTTGCCCGTTGGCATTCGAAGAGAGCCCGCCTCTAAATAGTCAAGACGCTGAAGGCGTTTCAGGATCCGATTGCGTTTGCTGTTCCCAGTGGTTGACCAGCAAGGCGTAGATCCAGGTAATGGCCAAAAAGATCAGCACAGATCCTTGGGCGGCCATCCAGAATCCAAAGGGCCCACCTAGCAAGGTGAAGTTGAAATCACGTGCAAAAAACGCTGCACAAAAAGTGGTGCTGCCCCAAACGAGCAACAAGATCCAACGCAAGCGCTTGACTCGGTTTGCAAACTCGGCGGGCAGCAGGCGGGGTGTCATGGTCTCCATCTTCTCATGAAGGATAGGATCCTAGTGTTTACCCTTGCATCTCACCTAATTTCATCATACAAAAAATAATACAAGGGTTTTCACCTAATCTGTCAGCCCATGTTGGTTTGGTGTCAGAGGGGGGTCAGAGCAAGCCACAAGAATCGCCCCAAGCCTTCGTGTCGAGGGCTATTTTTTGGAGACAGCTCAATGGCTACAACAGATACACACACGATGTCGGCTGAAGAGAAGAAGGTTATTTTTGCCTCTTCCCTCGGTACGGTATTCGAATGGTACGACTTCTACCTTTACGGTTCACTCGCCGCAATCATTGCGAAACAATTCTTCAGCGGTTTGGATGAAGGCTCAGCGTTCATTTT
>CANHXV010000151.1 GCA_947464665.1 Comamonadaceae bacterium | reverse complement strand
TGGGCCTGCGCTGCATTTGCAAGACATGGGGATTCCAGTGGTGCATGAACTGCCCGGCGTAGGTCAGAATTTACAAGATCACATCACCACAGTCTTGATATATAAAACACAAAAAATCAATGATGCCTTGGGCTTTTCCTTGAAGGGCATACTCAACTTGATCAAGGCCATGTTTGAGTGGCGATCAAAGCGCACAGGCTGGATCACTTCGAATGTTTCAGAAACACAAGGCTTTATTTCCACCGAAGGCAACTCAGAGTACCCGAACATACAGCTGGCTTTGTGTACCAGCATGGTCGATGATCACGCCCGCAAAATTCACAGAGGGCATGGCTACACGCTTCATGTCACCCTCATGCGGCCCAAAAGCCGAGGCAGCCTGAGCTTGAGCAGTCGCAACCCGACAGACAAGCCCCTCATTGACCCTGCTTTTTTCAAACACGCAGACGACCTGGACACCTTGGCCTTGGCAACGCAACAGGGCTTGAAGATCATGGCTTCTGCGGGCTTGGCAGCTTATCGTGGCGATATGCTTTACCCCGTTGATTCTGAACAGCCAGAGCAAATTCGCGCCTTCTTGCGTGACCATTCAGACACCGAATATCACCCCGTTGGAACTTGCAAAATGGGGCCAATGCAAGACCCCTTGGCTGTGGTCGATTCCGAGCTGCGTGTGCATGGTTTGCAAAATTTGCGCGTCATCGATGCGTCCATCATGCCCAACTTGGTGACTGGTAACACCAATGCACCCACCATCATGATTGCGGAAAAAGGGGTTGATTTAATTCGAGGGGCTAGGCTTTAATCGCCACAAAACAAGGCTGCAAAGACTTGACGTAGCAGCCAGCGCCCAAAACCCAGCGCCATAGGTTCCAAACAGCGTTGACAATGCGCCAAAGAGGGGTGGGCCAATGACCACGCCCAAAAAGGTAAATGTCAATGTGCCGCCGGTGGCAACGCTGGCCTTGCCCTCAGGTGCCTGCCGGGCTACTTCTGCCAGATAAACACCGTTCCACCCAATGGCGGAGGCGCCAAAAAGTAACAGCAGGGTCCAAACGCCGTAGACGGGAAGCATGTGCAACAAAAGAGGCGTTGCCGCCGCGCAAAGGGCCATGCTTGTCGCTAAGCCCGCCAACATTTTTTGCGGGCTGAAAAATTGATCCGCCAAATAGCCCCAAACAATGCGTCCGACGATGCCACCTGCTTGAGTAATCGACAGGAGCAAGCCCGCAGCCACCAGGCCATAAGTCAGGTCATCGTGCAGGTAGGTGACCAAGTAAGTGGTGAGTGACATTTGCACCATTGAAAACATCAAAGAACAACCTGCCATGGTGGCCAGTGCGCGGTGCGATAAGACCATTCGAATGGGGGCCAACAATGTTGACAATTTCAATTGCAATCCAGCTTGCCGTTGATCGTCCATTTGAACTCGCAGTGGTTCAGATAGCAGCGCACTGATCAGACAGACCACCGCAACGCTGATTAAACTCAACTGCCAGCCTACTCCCAGCATCAGTGAAGGCACAATGGCGCCCGCTAACATGGAGCCAACCGGCACTCCCGTTTGTTTGATAGAAAATACCAAGGACATTTGGTGGGGCTGTGTGGTTCTCGCCAAAATTTGAGAACTCGCTGGGGTGATGGGGCCATATCCCAAGCCAATCAACAAGGCCCCCAAGCCAGTGGCGGGCAACCAAGGCAAGGCGCAAAGGCAGAGCCCCAAAGCACACAAGACCAGTCCCAATTGACTTACTCGAATGGGGCCAAAGCGCGTGACGCTGGTGCCAGAGGTCAGACTGGAAAACATCGCACCAGCGTAGGTGATGGCGATGTAGACGCCAACCAAGGCAGGTGAGACTGCTAAATCTTTGGCTGCGACAGGTGCCATGACGGGAAGTGTTAACAAGGCCATGGAGACCATGGCCTGAATGAACAAGGTCGCAATCAGGGGAAGCCAATTACTCATGCAGCGTTAGGAAATGTTAAAGACTTTGAGGCATGAACTTCATTTATTAGCATGGAAAAATAGCTCCGAGATATTGAATTCTGAATTGTCATTGAAGAGTTTTTAGGTGACGTGCACACTGATTTTGGCAGCTGCAGCACGAGCACGTTCTAAGGCATTATTGCCTTCGGCCAAAACTACAGCCATGCGCCTGAAAGGTCGCGTAGTGGGCTTGCCAAAAATTCGGACATCAACACCAGGCTCTAGCAATGCGGCCGAAACGCCAGCGTAAGTTGGGTTTTTGCCCTCTCGGTCTGCAAGCACCACGGCACTCGCACCCTCAACAGCTTCAATCAGGGGAATGGGCAAACCCAAAACAGCACGTGCGTGCAAATCAAATTCGCTCAGATTTTGGCTGATCAATGTCACCATGCCGGTGTCATGCGGGCGAGGACTGAGTTCGCTGAAAATGACCTCTTTGGCCGTGACAAAAAATTCAACCCCAAACAAGCCTGCACCGCCTAAGTCGGCGGTGACTTTTTCGGCCATGTCTTGTGCAGCTTTTAAATAATCAGGTGCCATAGGTTGGGGCTGCCAACTGTATTGGTAGTCTCCACGCTCTTGCACATGGCCAATGGGCGGGCAGAACAGCGTTGGGCCTGTGCGTTGGCGAATGGTCAGCAGGGTAATTTCAAATTCAAAGTTGATGAACTCTTCGACAATGACCTTTTTGCGGTCGCCTCGCATACCGGCGCAGGCGTAGTCCCAACTGGCTTGAATATCGGCTTCGCTCTTGGCCACGCTTTGGCCTTTGCCTGAGGAACTCATGACGGGCTTGATGACTACCGGGAAGCCGATGGCTTTGGCCTGTGCCATCAGTTCATCGCTGGAATCTGCGTAATTGAACTTGGCGGTGCGCACCCCAAGGCCTACCGCTACATCGCGAATGCGATCGCGGTTCATGGTGAGGTTGGCTGCACGCGCACTTGGAATGACCTCGAAGCCTTCTTTTTCAACGTCGAGCAAAACCTCGGTGCGAATGGCCTCAATTTCGGGAACGATGAGGTCGGGCTGGTGTTTGGCGATGGCTGCACGCAGTGGCGTCTCGTCGAGCATGCTGAAGATTTCAAACTCATCGGCCACTTGCATGGCCGGTGCGCCAGCATAGTTGTCGCAGGCAATGACATAGCAGCCCAATCGTTTTGCGCTGATGACGAATTCTTTGCCGAGTTCTCCGGAGCCTAAAAGTAGGATTTTTTTCATGGTGAAACAAGCTTAATTCATTTTTCTTCGGCCATAATACGACACATGTTCAATGCCTCAAACCACAAGTTGACAGCACGTTTGGTGTTGGTCTGGTTTGCTTTGTTCATTGGCGTGGCCATTGCATCGCCCATTTTGAGCCCCACCGAAACCCAAATGGTGTGTTCTAGTGCGGGGGGCATGAAAATGGTAGCCTCAGGCGAAGAAGGTGTCGATGCCAAATTAACGCCCAACATGGACTGTCCCTTGTGTGCACCTGTTCATGTCCCTTTGGATTCTTGCAATCCCAATTTTGATCACGCCAGTCCTCTGGCCCATTCATTTCATCCTGTCGCTGCTGCGCTGATCGCTGCGAACGCAGCGCCTCCTCTCCCATCTCGCGGACCGCCTGTCGTCTGATTTTCACGTTCTGCTTTTAGCAACCTAGACAGTTTGCCTTGAAAGCCGATAGTTCAGTGTTTATTTCAAATGGTTTGGCCACTTTCGCCTACCGACAGACGGAGAATTTTCATGAAGCGTTTTACATTTTTGATTTCCTTGGCCTTGGCTTCTTTGGCTGCCTCAGCCCAAGTCACAGTGTCTGAGCCTTGGGTTCGTGCCACAGTGCCCCAGCAAAAAGCCACCGGTGCATTTATGAAATTGCAATCGACGCAAGATGCCAAATTGATCAGTGCCAAGTCGCCCGCTGCTGGCATTGTGGAAGTGCACGAAATGGCCATGGACGGCGGCGTCATGAAAATGCGTGCCATCGAAGGCTTGGCCTTGCCCATGGGCAAAGCAGTTGATTTAAAGCCAGGCGGCTACCACGTCATGTTGATGGATCTGAAGTCGCAAGTGAAAGAGGGCGATGCTGTACCCCTCACGCTCACCTTTGAAACCAAAGATGGAAAACGCCAAACCTTGGAAGTCAAGGCACCAGCTCGCACCATGAGCGCGCCTGCGCAATCGCCGCACGGCGGGCACTCAGGCATGAAGCACTGAACGACCGAACTCGATCTTTTATGGCAAGTTGGAGTCAAAAACTCCAACAGCCATAGCCCTTCTTAATTTTTGTGAATCAGATTCCTGGCGAGCTTGCCTTTGCGCCGCCGTGGATTTGCATCACAGCAACTAAATCAATCACATGTCATTCAAATACAAAAAGCTTTCAGGGGCCTGTGTGGCCTATCTTCTGAGTTGCGCAGTTTTACAAGCACATGCTCAAACTCAAACACAAACACAAACACAAAGCGCGTCTATCCCTGCAACAGCCAACGACACCGTGGTGGTATCAGGCTCAAGATCAGCTTCAAAACTTTCAGAAACGGCTGCCTCTATTGGCCTTGTGACGCGCGTCCAATGGGATGAGGAAAAGCCCAAATCGGTAGGCGACATCATCAACCGAATTCCGGGTGTGTTTTGGAACGACTTGGGCAACGAGCAGCACAGCATGTCCATTCGCCAACCAATTAGTACCAATGCGGTGTACCAATACCTAGAAGACGGTATACCGATTCGTCCCTTGGGTGTTTTTAATCACAACGCGCTGAATGAAAACAACATGAATGCAGCGTCCGGTGTTGAGGTTGTGAAGGGGGCTGCCTCATCTTTGTATGGCAGCAATGCCGTGGGTGGTGCAGTCAACTTTTTAACGCAACGCGCCTCCAGAACGCCCACGGGTTTTTTGGGTGTTCGGGTTGATGATA
>CANHXV010000150.1 GCA_947464665.1 Comamonadaceae bacterium | reverse complement strand
TGAGGTTGCCCTCAATGTGACCGCCATTACTCTGGGCCGAGGGTTGCCCACTCGGCTCGATGCTACCTACCCGCACACTCTCCGGAACCAGATCAACGTGTGCCTATTTGGTATTGCTGCGCGTAGAGATTGCCCGTTTCACCCGAACTGAATCGGCTCGTCTCTGTTGCTCTAATCCTCACCTTGGTGCCTTGCGGCCTTTCGGTGGAGAGGTGTTACCTCCTACGCTGTCCTGTGCAGTCCGGACGTTCCTCCAGTGCGGCCTTTCGGCCCATGGCCCAAGAAATTCTTGCGCCATGGCATTTCTGCTTGCACCAGCGACGGTCTGGCAGGCTTCACCGCGCCATTATCCACTGAGGGCTGCCAATGCTGCAAAGTCCGCGCGATAATGTTCATGTCTGCTTGATAACCACAAGCCCAACCTCCGATCGCCATGATTCGAATTTCAGAACTGAAACTGCCCTTGACCGCGTTGCCGGTTGAGGTACGCCGCGCAGCCGATGCGCCTTCCGAAACAGACGAAGATCGCATTCCAGCGCCGCACCCTGAAGCTGCATTGAGACAACTGGCTGCGCGAGCACTGGCCATTGATTCCAAAGACATCGACCAGCTGCATGTTTTCAAGCGTAGCTTTGATGCTCGCAAAGCCGATTTGTTGGCGGTGTTCATTGTGGATCTCACTTTGAAAGATGCTGCGGCTGAAGCACCGCTGCTCGCTCAGTTTCCCAAGCACCCCCACATTCAAGCCACCCCTAACATGACATGGCAAGCACCCTGCCATGCGCCTGCCAATTTTGGTCTAAAAGAAGGCGAGCGACCTGTGGTGGTGGGCTTTGGGCCTTGCGGCATTTTTGCAGCGCTGAGCTTGGCGCAAATGGGCTTCAAGCCTATCGTCATTGAACGCGGCAGCCCCGTGCGCCAGCGCACCAAAGACACTTGGGGTTTGTGGCGCAAGCAAACGCTCAAGCCCGAAAGCAATGTGCAGTTTGGCGAGGGCGGTGCGGGCACTTTTTCAGACGGCAAGCTGTACAGCCAAATCAAAGACCCGCGTCATTTAGGCCGCAAGGTCATGAACGAATTTGTACAGGCCGGTGCACCTGCTGACATTTTGTTTGCAGCCCACCCGCACATTGGCACCTTCAAATTGGTCAAGGTGGTCGAAAACTTGCGCGAGCAAATCATTGCACTCGGCGGTGAAGTCCGTTTTGAACAGCGTGTGATCGACATTGACATTGAAACCACGCCTTCAGGCCGACACGTCACCGGCCTGCACATCGAAGATCGCCACACAGGTGTGCGAACGCACTTGGCCACGCAGCATGTGTTGCTCGCTTTGGGGCACAGTGCCCGCGACACCTTCACCTTGCTGTACGAGCGCGGCGTTTACATGGAAGCCAAAGCTTTCTCGGTCGGTGTGCGCATTGAACACCCCCAAAGCGTGATTGATGCGGCACGTTGGGGCCGCCATGCAGGTCACCCCTTGCTGGGTGCCGCCGATTACAAGCTGGTGCACCACGCACAAAACGGCCGCGCGGTGTACAGCTTTTGCATGTGCCCCGGTGGGACCGTGGTGGCGGCCACCAGCGAAGCAGGCCGCGTTGTCACCAATGGCATGAGTCAATACTCACGCAACGAACGCAATGCCAACGCAGGCATGGTGGTGGCCATTGAGCCTTCTGATTACCCTTTAGACACGGCCGCATGGCAAGCTGCGTTTGGCGAGCAAGATGGTTTGAAATGGGCTTCTCAAGCACAAGCCATGGCGCAGCAAACTCCCAAGGCCTACCACCCCTTGTCGGGCATTGTGTTGCAACGCCAACTGGAATCGAAAGCCTTTGTAGCGGGAGGTGAGAACTACACTGCACCAGGTCAGTTGGTCGGCGATTTTTTAGCAGCCCGCACTTCCAAAGAGTTTGGCGATGTGGTGCCCTCTTACCAACCTGGTGTGAGCCTAGGTGACTTGGCGCAAGTATTGCCAAATTACGCCATAGAAGCCATGCGCGAAGCCTTGCCAGTATTTGGGCGCAAGATCAAGGGCTATGACATGAAAGATGCTGTGCTGACGGGCGTTGAAACGCGCACGTCTTCACCGCTCAAAATGACGCGCGGTGATAACTTCCAAAGCTTGAACACGCACGGCCTGTACCCTGCAGGTGAAGGTGCCAGTTACGCCGGTGGCATTTTGTCGGCGGGTGTCGATGGCATCAAAGTGGCCGAGGCCTTGGCGCAATCGCTGTGCCACTCGGCAATGCGCCGATCTGTTTAAAAAGTGATCTTGGTACCCAGGCTGAACATGGCTTTGCCGCCCACACGTCCCCAAGTGCCATCCAACTGAAAGCCAGGCATGACATCGGTGCGAGCACCGATGCCCACCATGGGCTTGGCAGCGCGCTGAGCAATGGATTCAATGTGGCCTGTCCATGCGCCGAAAGACTGCTCCCAGGCCATGCCCAAACTAGGCGTGTCGCGACCTGCTGCATCGCGGCTGCTGACAACGCTGGCGTGCAGTGCGCCAACGCCCATGTCACAGCTTGAGTTGGCAGAGACAAAAGATTTTTGTCCTTCGCCCTTTTGCCATTGGGTAGCGCCCACCACCCACGCAAAGTGACAGCCGTTGTCTTTGGGTGCTGTGACCTGCATCTTGGCTTGAAGGGTTTGACTGTGTGCACCGCCCGAAAGAGTGCGCGAATCTGCCAAGATCAAATCTAATCCAGGCAAGGGTGAGTAGGTTGGCGCAATGGTTAAAGAGCGAGAGCCATCGGCTGCACGCGACCAAAATGTTTCAACGTGCGCCACACCTTTGTCGTTCACGTTGGCGTCGTCCACGCTCAAGGGGCGGCCAGCATGGGCAGATAAGCTTAGCAAAGAGAAAGCCAAAAGGCTGATGATTTTTTTCATGTCAATCACTCGCTTTAAAATTAAACAAACAATACAGGAATCATAGAGACAATCAACATCAAAGCCATCGTCCAGTTAAAAATTCTGCGCAACTTATCTTGTTGCAAGTAATGCTCAAGCTGAGCGCCAAGCCATACCCACAAACCCACACTCGGGAAATTAATGGCGCTGAACATCATGCAAGTTAGCACCACAAACGCCAGGGATGCATCGGTGGGCATGTAATTGCTGAAATAGCCAATCGACATGATCCACGCCTTAGGGTTGACCCACTGAAAAGCAGCTGCACCCAAAAAGCTGATGGGCTGCACGGCCTCTTCACCATTGCGCTCTGGGGCACCACTGCGAGCCACGCCCCATGCCAAATAAACCAGATAAGCGAAACCCAGTACCTTCATCACTTGGTAAACAAAGGGGTAAGCCTTCAACAAGCTTTCCAAGCCTGCGCCCACCAACAGCAACATGACAAAGTGGCCTAGCGAAACACCCAGCCAATGCGGTAAGGTGCGTTTCACGCCGAAGTTCACACCCGATGCCAACAACATCATGTTGTTAGGGCCGGGCGTGACCGAGGTCACGAAGGCAAACATGGCCATGGCGGCTACCAATTCAACATTGAAATTCATGACTGACTGGCCTTTGACCACTGCGTGTGAAACTTGCCAAGCTTGTCCAAGCGCTGGTAAGTGTGCGCACCAAAGTAATCACGCTGCGCTTGTAGCAAGTTGGCAGGCAAACGCTCGGTGCGGTAGGCGTCGTAATAACTCAAAGCACTCATGAACGCAGGAACCGCCACGCCGTTCAGGGCGGCCATGGCCACCACCTCGCGCAGGTCTTGCTGGCACTCGGCCATGAGATGCGCAAAGTGCTCATCGATCAGCAAGTTGCTAAGGTCTTGTTGGTTGGCAAATGCGCGGCGAATGTCTTCCAGCAAATGGGCGCGAATGATGCAACCTGCACGCCACACGGAGGCCACTTTGTCCATGGGCAACTGCCAATCGTGCTCTTGATCGCCCGCCCTGATCAAAGCAAAGCCTTGGGCATAGGCGCAAATTTTGGCCGCCAACAAAGCTTTCTGAATTTTGGGCAACATCAGCTCTAAGTTTTGAGCCATTTGTGGCTTGGGGCCTTTGAGCAATTTAGAAGCCACCACGCGTTCTGGCTGAACCGCACTCATGGTGCGCGCAAACACCGCATCTGCAATGGTGGGTGCACTGACGCCCAAATCCAAAGCGATTTGGCTGGTCCATTTGCCCGTGCCTTTTTGCTCAGCCGTGTCCAAAATCATGTCCACCAAGGCGTTGCCTGTTTCGGGGTCCTTGTGCGCCAAGATGTCGGCGGTGATGTCAATCAAATAACTGCTAAGTTCACCCTGACCCCATTCGCGAAACACCGCGCTCATTTGCATGGGGGTCATGCCCAAGCTCTTCATGAGCGCATAGGCTTCGCAAATCATTTGCATGTCGGCGTATTCAATGCCGTTGTGCACCATCTTCACAAAGTGCCCCGCACCGCCTGGCCCCATCCATTCGCAACAGGCTTGACCGTCTTCGGCTTTGGCCGCAATAGCTTGCAAGAAAGGTCGTACCAAGGGCCATGCTTCAGGTGATCCACCAGGCATCAAAGCAGGACCGTGCAATGCGCCCTCTTCACCGCCACTCACGCCGGAGCCCACATACAAAATGCCAGTACCTTCGAGTGCGTCGATGCGTCTTTGGGTGTCTTTGTACAGGGTGTTGCCGCCGTCTATGACCACGTCTCCAGGAGATAACAAAGGTCTCAGTTCATTGAGTACGGCATCAACTGGCGCACCGGCAGGAACCATGATCCAGACTCGGCGGGGCAACTGCAGGTTGACGACTAACTCGGTGAGGGAATGGACGGCGCAAGCTTGCAAGCTTGCTGTGCGCTTTGCAAAACTGTCTCGTTTGTTGGCATCTAAGTCAAAGCCTGTGACACTGAAACCGTTGCGCTCTAAATTGAGGGCAAGGTTTTCTCCCATGACGCCTAGGCCGATCAGTCCGATGTGGGTGGATTTCATTGATATGTGTCAGTT
>CANHXV010000149.1 GCA_947464665.1 Comamonadaceae bacterium | reverse complement strand
TTGATGTACCTCTGTTTGATTGTGCTCATTCCATTGTCGGCGCTGGTGTTCAAAACATTCACGCTCACATGGGATCAGTTTTGGGATGCTGTCACTGGCCCACGTGTCATGGCGTCTTATCGCCTTACCTTTGGCGCATCATTGATTGCTGCTTTGGTCAATGTGGTGTTTGGCTTGCTGGTAGCCTGGGTATTAGTGCGTTATCAGTTCTTTGGCAAAAAAATTGTTGACGCATTGGTAGACTTGCCTTTTGCATTGCCCACCGCGGTGGCTGGTATTTCTTTAGCGGCATTGTTGGCCGGTAATGGTTGGGTGGGGCAGCACCTAGAGCCTATGGGCATTCAACTGGCCTTCAATCCCAACGGCATTGTGATTGCACTCATCTTCATCGGCTTGCCCTTTGTGGTTCGCACTGTTCAGCCTGTGTTGGAAGATACTGAAAAAGAATTGGAAGAAGCCGCCACTTGCTTGGGCGCTTCGCGCTGGCAAACATTTACACGCGTTATTTTTCCATCTATCGCACCCGCTCTGATGACGGGTTTTGCCATGGCGTTTGCGCGAGCCATTGGCGAATATGGCTCGGTTATTTTCATTGCGGGCAACATGCCCATGATTTCAGAAATCACCCCACTCATCATCATTGGCAAATTAGAGCAATACGACTACGCGGGTGCAACGGCAGTAGCGACCGTGATGTTGGTGATCTCCTTTATCTTGCTGCTGGTCATCAATGGTCTTCAAGCTTGGCAACGCCGGCACTCCGGAGCGCCTGTATGAGCGCCCCCACGATTCGCCGCGCAGAAGCAGGCACCACAGAAGCTGCATGGGTTCGCTACACCCTGATTGGTATCTCATTGGTCTTTTTGTTTTTGTTTTTGGTATTGCCGCTAGCGGCTGTTTTTGCCGAAGCTATGCGTAAAGGATTTGATGCGTATTGGGAAGCGCTCAAAGAACCCGATGCATGGTCGGCTATTCGCCTGACGCTTATCACAGCACTCATTGCCGTGCCACTCAATTTGGTCTTTGGTGTCTCCGCTGCATGGTGTATTGCCAAATACGAATTCAGAGGAAAATCCGTGCTGACCACCTTGGTGGACTTGCCATTTTCAGTGTCACCCGTGGTGGCTGGTTTGGTCTATGTGTTGATGTTTGGCGCACAAGGCTGGTTCGGTCCTTGGCTGCAAGAACACGACATCAAAATTATTTTTGCAGTGCCAGGCATTGTGCTGGCCACGGTGTTTGTCACGTTCCCGTTCATTGCGCGTGAATTAATCCCCCTCATGCAAGCGCAGGGCAACGAAGAAGAGCAGGCCGCCATTGTGTTGGGTGCCACAGGCTGGCAAACCTTCTGGTATGTCACTCTGCCCAACATCAAGTGGGGCTTGATCTACGGCGTGATTTTGTGCAACGCACGCGCCATGGGTGAGTTTGGTGCGGTGTCGGTGGTCTCGGGTCACATTCGCGGCCAGACCAACACCATGCCCTTGCACGTTGAAATTTTGTACAACGAATACCAGTCGGTGGCCGCATTCGCGGTAGCGTCTTTGTTGGCCTTGCTGGCCCTGGTCACCTTGGTGATCAAGTCAGTGGCCGAATGGCGTCACGAACGCGAGATGAAAGCCATCGGCGAATTATCACCAGAAAATAACCAGACAGCTTCTGCAACACTGTCAGTGAAAGCCGCATCATGAGCATCGAAATTAGAAATGTCCACAAACAGTTTGGCAATTTCCACGCACTGCGCGATGTCAGTCTTGACATTGACTCTGGCGAATTGGTAGCCTTGCTTGGCCCTTCGGGCTGCGGCAAAACTACTTTACTGCGCATCATTGCTGGCTTGGAAACTGCCGATACAGGCACGATTGCTTTCAGCGGCGAAGACACCACCCACGTGCATGTGCGAGAGCGCCAAGTAGGCTTTGTGTTTCAGCACTACGCCTTGTTCCGCCATATGACAGTGTTTGAAAACGTGGCCTTTGGCTTGCGAATGAAACCGCGCAATCTTCGTCCAAGCGATGCGGTCATCCAACAAAAAGTTCATGACCTGCTGAATCTGGTGCAACTCGATTGGTTGGCCGATCGCTATCCATCACAACTCTCTGGTGGTCAGCGACAGCGCATTGCTTTAGCACGCGCTCTGGCCGTAGAGCCAAAAGTTTTGTTGCTCGATGAACCCTTTGGCGCACTTGATGCCAAAGTGCGCAAAGAACTTCGTCGCTGGCTTCGCCGCCTGCATGACGATTTGCATGTCACCAGTATTTTTGTGACGCATGACCAAGAAGAGGCCTTAGAAGTAGCCGATCGCGTGGTTTTGATGAACAGTGGGCGTGTGGAGCAAATTGGCTCACCCCAACAAGTTTGGGACCATCCTGCCAGCCCCTTTGTGTATGGCTTTTTGGGCGATGTGAACCTCTTTCATGGCCGCGCCCACGAAGGCGAAATGCTCATTGGGGGCGACAACGCCGTGAGCTTGAACAGCCCTGAGCACCAATACGTGCAAGACAGCAAAGCCTTTGCCTATGTGCGTCCGCATGACATTGAAGTGAAACGCTACAGCACAGGCGATGCAGGTATCAAAGCCAAACTCACGCGTGTCATTGTGGTGGGCCCCATTGCCCGCTTGGAGTTTGAACCTGTAGACCATCATGACTTTGCCAAAGACACTGTCATTGAAGCGCAATTGTCGGCGCAAGTGTTTGCTGAACAGCATTACAAAGAGGGTGAAACTTTGGTTTTGACGCCGCGCAAGGCCCGAATATTTGTTGAAAGCTAAAGCCTCTAGAATTACGGTATTCCACTCAATTCGACAGAGAGTCAGTCAATGAAATTCGCAATAGCCATCTGTGCTTGTCTTTGTCTTCAGGGTTGCGCCGTTGTGGCTGTGGCCGATGCGGTGGCTTCTACTGTCATTTATACCGGCAAGACGGTGATCAATCTGGTTGACGCTGTCACACCTGACATCGTCAATAAAAAGAAAAAAGATTGAACTTTAAATACCGAGCCAGCCGTTGGTGCGTGCAAAGTGCAGCGCCTGCGTGCGGCTGTTCACGCCCAGTCTTCTGAACAAACGCCAAAAGTGAACCTTGACAGTGTGCTCGCTGATGGTGAGCTTGTCGGCAATGTCTTTGTTGCTCAGGCCTTGGTCCAGCATCAAAATCAATTGCTTTTGTCGCTTCGAAAGCTTGGTGGGTGCTGCAACAGTGCCCTCGGCCGCAACCTCTGCCTTGGGTGAAGGCAGGAAAGTGCGCAGGCCCTCAATGATCGTATTCGGTGGGCTGGCTTTTTCTAAAAACAAATTGGCACCAGCTTCTAGGCAAGCCGCTTCACACTCACTGGCATCAGAGCCAGTGACCACTACCAGAGGGACGTCTGGAAACTTGGCCTTCACAGCATGCACGCCCGACAAGCCCAAGGTATCGGGCAATTTCAGGTCGAGGCAAATCAACTCAGGGGTGCCTTGACGTTCAACCGTTGCTTCCAAACTGTTCAGTTTGGCCACGGAAACCACCTTCAGTCCGGGGCGAACCCGTTGAACCAACATGGTGAGGGCGTCGCGCATCAGCGGGTGGTCGTCAATGACATAAACGGTCATGGTGTGCTCAAGAATGAAACTTAAAGTATGAGAGTATCAGCAAACTCTGCAACAAATCAAGCAACTTTTGTGAAAATTGAACACTTATTACAGATTTGTCAGATTAGATCTCGTTGTCTTGGCTTTTTCAGCAATTTCGGTACGCATTGCCTCCAAGACTGATGCCACGTCGTCCAACTTCACACCCGCTACTAAGCCTATTTGCGAGCCCAAGTCGGTTATTGCTTTGACATCCACTTGTTGCAACTGTGCAATGGCCAAGCCGGCATCCTTGGGTGAACTGAAGCCCGTACTTTGTAGCAACACGCTACCTTGTGGATCTACCAGTTTGAAATAAAACTGACCGTCTTTCTCTCTGTACTGTTTGAAAGAAGGTGCAACTGCGCGAGTGCTTTTTGCATTGGCTTGGAGACTGCCGGTACTGGCCAAAGCACGAAGTCCAACAGCATGTCTCAACTCTTTGATCAAAGGGGTGGCCAGTTCGCGGGCTTTGGCAGCGCCTTTCAACAAAATGGCATCGACTTTGCCTGGGTTGCTGATCAGCTCTTCATATTGCGCTCGCATGGGCGCAACTTCGCGGTCAATGCGTTCAAACAAAATTTGCTTGGCATCACCCCAGCCTATGCCCTCGGCATAGGCCTTGGCCAAGGAGGTCGTTTCTTGGGTACTGGCAAACGCTTGGTAAATTTGAAACAACGCAGAGCCTTCAGTGTCTTTGGCCACGCCGGGTGCACGTGAATCGGTCACGATGCCAGAGATCAATTTCTTAAGTTGTGCGCTTGAAGAAAACAGCGGGATGGTGTTGTCGTAGCTCTTGCTCATCTTTCGGCCATCAAGGCCAGGCAGCAGCGCCACAGATTCTTCAATGACCGCTTCAGGCAACACCAAATGCTCGCCATACAAGTGGTTGAAGCTAGATGCCATATCGCGCGCCATTTCAATGTGCTGAATTTGATCGCGGCCCACAGGCACTTTGTGAGCCTTGAACATCAAAATGTCGGCGCCCATAAGCACGGGGTACATGAACAAACCGGCAGATACATCGGCGTCAGGGTCGTTGCCGGCTGCATTGTTTTTATCGACAGAGGCTTTGTAAGCGTGTGCTCGATTGAGCAATCCTTTGCCAGTGACGCAGGTGAGAAACCAAGTGAGTTCTGGAATTTCTGGAATGTCGGACTGTCGGTAAAACATGACGCGCTCAGGGTCAAGGCCTGCGGCAATCCAGCTGGCGGCAATTTCTAAAGTAGAGCGTTGAATGCGCGCCGGCTCGTCGCATTTAATGAGGGCATGGTAGTCGGCCAAAAAGTAGAAACCTTGCGTGGCAGGGTTAAGGCTGGCTTGCACGGTAGGGCGAATGGCTCCCACATAGTTGCCTAAGTGCGGCGTGC
>CANHXV010000148.1 GCA_947464665.1 Comamonadaceae bacterium | reverse complement strand
TTTGGAGCCATCCCTTATGCGCCTGCTCGGTAAAGCCCTCACGTTCGACGATGTGTTGTTGGTGCCAGCCTACTCTCAAGTTCTGCCCAAGGACACGTCCCTTTCCACGCAATTCACACGCAAACTTCGATTGAATTTGCCCTTGGTTTCTGCAGCCATGGACACCGTCACAGAGTCGCGCTTGGCCATCGCCATTGCTCAAGAGGGTGGCATTGGCATCGTTCACAAAAATCTTACTCCACAAGACCAGGCGGCGCAGGTCTTGAAAGTCAAGCGCTACGAATCTGGCGTGTTGCGCGATCCTGTGTTCATCACCCCCGATACCAAAGTACGCGCTGTGATGGCCTTGTCAGATGAGTTAGGTGTTTCTGGTTTTCCAGTGGTCGATGGTGGCAAAGTGGTTGGCATTGTGACTGGACGGGACATGCGTTTTGAAATGCGCTATGACCAACCCGTGAGCGAAATCATGACGCCCCGTGAGCGTTTGATCACCGTGCCCGAAGGCACCACGCCCGAAGAGGCCAAGGCTCTGTTGAACAAGTACAAGTTGGAACGCTTGTTGGTGGTCAACGATGCGTTCGAGTTGAAGGGTTTGATCACTGTCAAAGATATTACCAAGCAGCTTAATTTTCCGTTGGCAGCCCGTGATGCTTCAGGCCGTTTGTTGGTTGGCGCGGCAGTGGGCGTGGGCGAGGGTACAGAAGAGCGGGTAGAAGCTTTGGCACGAGCGGGTGTTGATGCCATTGTGGTCGACACGGCACACGGACACAGCCAGGGCGTCATTGATCGTGTGCGTTGGGTCAAGAAGAACTACCCGCACATCGAAGTGATTGGTGGCAACATCGCCACTGGCGCTGCGGCTTTGGCTTTGGCCGAGGCGGGTGCAGATGCCGTCAAAGTGGGCATTGGCCCAGGTTCCATTTGCACCACCCGAATTGTTGCGGGCGTCGGTGTGCCGCAAGTGATGGCCATCGACAATGTGGCCACAGCGCTTCAAGGCACCGGCGTGCCACTGATTGCAGACGGCGGCATTCGCTACAGCGGTGACATTGCCAAAGCCATTGCCGCCGGTGCCAACACCGTCATGATGGGCGGCATGTTTGCGGGCACCGAAGAAGCGCCAGGCGAGGTTATTTTGTTCCAAGGCCGCAGTTACAAAAGCTACCGCGGTATGGGCAGCATTGGCGCTATGCAGCAGGGCAGCGCAGATCGCTACTTTCAAGAATCAAGCACTGGCAATCCGAATGCCGACAAATTGGTACCTGAAGGCATTGAAGGCCGCGTTCCTTACAAAGGTTCTGTGGTGGCCATCCTGTTCCAAATGGCGGGCGGTTTGCGCGCCAGTATGGGTTATTGCGGTTGTCCTAGCATTGAGGATTTGCGCAGCAAAGCTGAGTTTGTTGAAATCACGACAGCCGGTATTCGCGAAAGCCACGTGCACGATGTGCAAATTACCAAAGAAGCACCCAACTATCGCGCTGATTGATTCTGATTCAGTGCGTCGCATTTTTGAAACTATTTTTTTGATTCTGAACTTTCCATGCAGCATTCCAAAATTCTGATCCTCGACTTTGGCTCACAAGTGACGCAACTCATTGCGCGCCGAGTTCGTGAAGCCCATGTGTTTTGTGAAGTGCATCCTTGCGATGTGAGCAGCGATTGGGTGCGTGAATACGCCAAAGATGGCAGCCTAAAAGGCATTATTTTGTCGGGCTCACACGCCAGTGTTTATGAAGTGGACGATCGTGCGCCCGATGCTGTGTTTGAATTAGGTCTTCCTGTTTTAGGTATTTGCTACGGCATGCAAACCATGGCCGAGCAATTGGGCGGCAAAGTGGAAGCCGGCATCACACGTGAATTTGGTTATGCCGAAGTGCGAGCGCATGGCCACACCGAATTGCTCAAAGGCATTGAAGACTTTGCCACAGCAGAAGGCCACGGCATGCTGAAAGTCTGGATGAGCCATGGCGACAAGGTAACTCAGTTGCCCCAAGGTTTCCAAGTCATGGCCTCGACGCCCGCCTGCCCCATTGCAGGTATGGCCGATGAAGTGCGTCGTTTTTACGCTGTTCAGTTTCATCCAGAGGTGACACACACTGTTCAAGGACAAGCCTTGCTCAACCGCTTCGTGCTGGACATTTGCAAAGCCAGCCCTGACTGGATCATGGGCGACTACATTGAAGAAGCCGTTGCCAAGATTCGTGAACAAGTGGGCGCCGAAGAAGTTATTTTGGGCTTGTCGGGTGGCGTAGATTCATCTGTGGCTGCTGCCCTCATTCACCGCGCCATTGGCGACCAACTCACTTGTGTGTTTGTGGACCATGGACTGTTGCGCCTGAACGAAGGCGACATGGTCATGGAAATGTTCGAAGGCAAATTGCATGCACGCGTGATACGCGTCAATGCTAGCGAATTGTTCTTAGGCAAGTTGGCTGGGGTGAGCGAACCCGAGCAAAAACGCAAGATCATAGGCGGCTTGTTTGTCGATGTGTTCAAAGACGAAGCCGCCAAATTGAAAGCAGGTACGGGTGGGCACAAAGGTGCAAGCTTTCTAGCACAAGGTACCATTTACCCTGACGTCATTGAGTCAGGTGGCGCGAAAAGTAAAAAGGCTGTGACCATCAAGAGCCACCACAATGTGGGCGGTTTGCCTGAACAGTTGGGTTTGAAATTGTTAGAGCCATTGCGTGAACTGTTCAAAGACGAAGTGCGTGAACTGGGTGTGGCGTTGGGTTTGCCACGCGAGATGGTTTATCGACATCCTTTCCCAGGCCCAGGTTTAGGCGTGCGCATTTTGGGTGAAGTGAAAAAAGAATACGCAGACTTGCTGCGCCGTGCCGATGCCATTTTCATTGAAGAGTTGCGCAATTTCACAGACGACGCAGGCAAGTCTTGGTACGACCTCACCAGCCAAGCCTTCACAGTGTTTTTGCCAGTGAAGAGCGTTGGGGTGATGGGCGATGGCCGCACTTACGATTATGTGGTTGCGTTGCGAGCTGTTCAGACCTCTGACTTTATGACGGCCGACTGGGCTGAACTGCCCTATGCATTGTTGAAGAAAGTGTCGGGTCGTATCATCAACGAAGTGCGTGGCATCAATCGTGTGACTTATGACGTAAGCAGCAAACCGCCGGCCACCATCGAGTGGGAGTGACCTTTGTTCTGCAAGCGCTAGACATTGAGGGCAGGTCTCATGCGAGTCCAAATTTTTCGAACACTACAAATCCTGCTGATAGGCACTGCAGCTTGTTTTAACACATGGGCGCAAGACCGTTCTTCAGTCATCAGCTCTGAAAAACAGGCGTTTCGTCTGGTCACCCTTTTAAACGGGCTTGAGAATCCTTGGTCGCTGGCCTTTTTGCCAGACGGGCAAATGTTGGTCACTGAGAGGGCGGGTCGTTTGCGTCTTGTGAGTCAAGATTTCAAATTGAACCCCAAACCAATTGATGGCCTGCCTGAAGTCGTGGCACAAGGTCAAGGCGGCTTGTTTGATGTGGTATTGCACCCTCAGTATGCTCAAAACGGCTGGATCTATTGGGCTTACAACGCACCTGGGCAAGGTGGCTGGGGTACTGCCATGGCCAGAGGCAAGCTCCAAGGTCATCGCATGACCGATGTCCAGGTACTGTTCAGCATGCAGCCCAAAACGCGTTCAAGCCACCATTTTGGCGGACGCATTGTGTTCGACCAAGCTGGCTTTCTATATCTGACTTTGGGAGACCGTGGCGACAAAGACCGCGCTCAAAAACTGAACGACCATGCCGGCTCGGTCATTCGCCTTCACGACGATGGCCGGGTGCCTGAAGACAACCCCTTTGTTAAGCGTGAAGGTGCTTTGGCTGAAAAATGGACCTTGGGCAACCGGAACATGCAAGGCGCAGCCGTGCACCCCCAAACTGGCCAGCTGTGGACGCATGAGCACGGTCCGCAAGGAGGAGACGAGGTTAACGTGATGCGATCTGGTTTGAATTACGGCTGGCCCGTCATCACCTACGGCGTCAATTACGGTTTGGGCACCAAGATTGGTGTGGGTCAGGCCAAAGTGGGCTTGGAGCAACCCTTGCACGCGTGGGTGCCTTCCATTGCGCCATCAGGCATGGCTTTCGTAAGTGGCTCACATTTCCCACAATGGCAGGGTAATTTGCTTGTGGGCGCATTGCGCGGGCAGATGCTGGTCCGTCTGACGCTCGATGGCGAGAAGGTCTTGGGCGAAGAGCGTTTGCTTCAAGGACGTTCTCGCCTGCGCGATGTGCGAATGGGACCAGACGGTTTTGTCTACTTGCTGACCGACGAAGCTCAAGGCGCGTTGCTCAGGCTGGAGCCGGTCAAACCTTGAAGCAATGAATGTGCATAATTCCTATTGAAAATAGCACCACAATCCATAACACTTACCTGAAAACCATTCGATGGCAATATCAAGCAGGACGGTAAAAAGAAAAAATGGCAACCCAAAGTACACGGCAGCCCAAAATCCAGCCAACCAAGTTGGGCGCGGCTCTTTGAGTTTGTACCCCATGACTGTTTGGGCTTGTCGTTTTTCAAGGAATTTTTTCAGCATGCTCTTGCGCTTAATTTCAGTCTTCAAAAAGGTATTCCAATGATAGTGCATTGGGATGGGCATGACCTTGCAGAGTGGGATGCGGTGCACACAGCGGCGGCTGGGGCTTTGCAGCAAGGGTGGGACTATGGCTCGAGTTTGAAATTGTTGGGGGTGCCTGTCCTTAGAGCTAGAGTCTTGGATCAAGGTCAACAAATTGCCCAAGCCCAGTTCATTGTCAGGCAGTGGGGGAAATTCGGCGCTGTCGCCCTTTGTACTCGCGGCCCCATTTGGTCTAAGTCATTAGCGCCTGCCGCCGAATCCATCGTTTACAAAGCATTGAAGAAATCATTGCCGCTCACGGGTATTCGTTTCATGGCTGTCACGCCAGAAGTTCCAGAAGGAGAAGCACACGGCCTGCACCCCATGCGCAGAATCATGTCAGGTATGTCAACTGTCA
>CANHXV010000147.1 GCA_947464665.1 Comamonadaceae bacterium | reverse complement strand
TGGCAAGCGCACAAGAAACCGCCTTGCCAATCGTCTGGCAAAGAAGGTTGAGCGCCTGATTGGAATTTGTCGCCGGGGGAGCATCCCAAGTGGGTGCATATGCCAACTGCCACCATGAACTCTGGCTTGATAGAGCGGTGCGTGTTTTTAGCGTAATCGGGGGTTGGATAAGCCTGGCGATCAGAAGCGGGATCGGCCAACTGACCATCCAATTTTTTCAAAGCTTCGACCTGCTCGCTGGTGCGGCGCATGATCCAAACAGGTTTACCGCGCCACTCGACTGTGAGCTTCTCACCAGGCTTGACTTCAGAAATATCAACTTCAACGGCAGCACCGGCGGCTTTAGCGCGCTCGGAAGGCTGGAAAGTGCTGACAAAGGGTGTGGCGACGAAGCCTGCGCCTACGGCGCCAGCACAAGTAGAGGCAATCAGCCACGTCCTTTTGCTGCTGTCGACTGGGGTATCACTCATGAGAATCCTCTAGCGAATCGGTATCAGGGTTAACCTGCGATTGTAGCCGACTGCGGAAGGCTATTTTCTAGCCCCTTCCCCGACTCAGGGAATCAATCGGCGCGCCATTCGGATGGCAGCGATCATGCTGGAGGGGTCTGCAAGGCCCTGCCCCGCAATGTCAAACGCCGTGCCGTGATCGGGGCTGGTTCGCACCAAGGGCAAACCGAGGGTGACATTGACGCCTTGCTCGAGGCCCATGTATTTGACGGGTATCAGGCCTTGGTCGTGGTACATGGCCAAAACCACATCAAATTCAGAATCAGCGCCCTGCTTTTGACGGGCACGCATGAAAACGGTATCAGGGGCATAAGGCCCCAGGGCCAAAATGCCCTCAGAACGGGCTTGGGCCATGGCGGGTTCAATGATTTCAATTTCTTCTAAGCCAAACAAGCCTCCCTCACCCGCGTGCGGGTTGAGCCCTGCCACCCCAATTTTGGGGGCTCGCCCCAACAACAGGCTAAGAGACTGATGGGCAATTCGAAGGCTTTCAAGCACATTGTCATAAGTCACCGCGTCAAGCGCCAGACGCAAGGAAACGTGAATACTCACTAACACTGTACGCAACTCGTCGTTGGCCAGCATCATTCTCACGGGCATGTCAGCCATTCGAACGCCAGAGAAATTGGCAGCCTCACATTGCAGCAACTCAGTATGCCCAGGAAACTGATTAAACGGGGTACCCGCTGCAGACAGCGCTGCTTTGTGAAGTGGCGCAGTGACCATGGCAGCAATGTCTTTGCGCAATGCGGCCTGTGCTGCCCACACCACACATTGCCCTGCAAATCGGCCTGCCTCGGCATGAATTTCTCCGTAAGGCAGTTCTGAGTCCAATGTCGCAACTTGCAAAACAGGGATGACGCCCAAGGGCAAATTCATCGCTTGCGCTGGCTTTTGAATCACTTTCAGTTTGAGCTGTTGCGCTTGCGGATCCACCAAGTTGACTGCTTTTTGCATCACCCGTGAACTGCCCGCGACAAAACAAGCCTTTGTCGCAGGCATGGCTTGGGGCGACAACGCATCGTTCAAAAATGCACGTGCAATGATTTCAGGGCCGATGCCGCAAGGATCTCCTGGCGTAATAGCAATGGCGGACAAGGTCGACATAAATGGTTTTGGTCTAAAGCGTCTTGAAATGAGCGTCTTGAAATCAGACCTGTCTGTTTCAATTTGGCACAAGGTCTATTGTGATCCAACTCCGAACGAATGCGAGAGATTCAAGTTCAGGCCACAATGCGAACCATGAAAAGAATTTGGCTTGTGTTTTCCCAATCGGTGACGGTCCTTTTGGCCGCTTGGTTTGTCGTTGCCACGCTGCAACCGACTTGGCTAAAGGGCCAAGGCAGCGCCAAGACGATTGCTCTGACTCAGGCCAACATGGCGGGCGGTTCAGACGCGATGCCGGGGGGCAGTTTCAGACACGCGGCACAAAAAGCGGCGCCTGCCGTTGTGAGTATCAATGTGCAACAAAAGGCTCGAAGCAAAGCGCGCCGAGCAGATCCTTGGTTTCGTTTTTTTGAAGAACCCGAAGAAGAGTCTAATGGTGGCGGCATGGGCAGTGGTGTGATTGTCAGCGCTGAGGGCTATATCCTCACCAATCACCATGTGATCGAAGGCGCAGAGGCCATTGAAGTTGTCCTTAACGATGGCCGCAGTGCCATGGCCAAAGTGATTGGCACCGATTCCGAAACAGATTTGGCTTTGCTGAAAATTGATTTAGCCAAACTGCCCACCATCGTGTTGGGCCAAATGGAAAGTTTGCAGGTCGGCGACGCTGTATTGGCCATCGGCAATCCCTTCGGTGTAGGCCAAACCGTGACCTCTGGCATTGTGAGCGCCTTGGGACGCAAACAATTGGGCATCAATACATTTGAAAACTTTATTCAAACAGATGCGGCCATCAACCCTGGCAACTCTGGTGGCGCTTTGGTTGATGCCAATGGTTTGCTCATGGGCATCAACACGGCCATTTATTCACGCTCAGGTGGCAATTTGGGCATTGGCTTTGCAGTTCCTGTCTCCACGGCCACGCAGATCATGGCTTCCCTGATCAAAGATGGCAAAGTAACCCGTGGCTGGATAGGCGTTGAGCCGCGGCCATTGACGGCTGAAATTGCAGAGAGCTTTGGGATTGCCAAGGACAAATCTACCGGCGCCTTACCCCAGGGTGTTTTGATCAATGGGGTTTTGCAAAACAGCCCCGCCGCCAAGGCTGGCATTCAACCGGGCGATTTGATTTTGAAAGTGGCAGGACAAGTTGTGGCTGATGTGCCTGACATGCTCACTCGCGTTGCGGCTTTAAAGCCAGGCGAAGCAGCCAACTTGACGGTTCAGCGCAATGGGAAATTGATGGAAATTCGGGTCACGCCCGGCACACGACCGGTGCGTCCTTAAGTGGCAGCGTCTTCTTTGGGAGGCTGCGTGTGTTTGATGAAAATTTGGGCTGCCCAAATGCCCAATTCGTAAAGCAAACACATGGGAATGGCCAGTGCCAATTGCGAGACCACATCTGGGGGCGTCACGATGGCTGCAATGACAAACGCCAAAACCACAAAGTAGCCTCGAAAATCTTTGAGCTTTTCAATGGTCACCACACGCAATCGGGCCAAAACAACCACCGCAATAGGCACCTCAAAGGCCAATCCAAAGGCCAAGAACATGCTCAACACAAAACCAAGATAAGCCTCAATGTCTGGTGCTGCCGTGATGCTTTTAGGTGCAAAACTCTGAATGAATTTAAACACCTGACCAAAGACAAAGAAATAGCAAAATGCAACGCCAATGAAAAACAACAACGTGCTTGAAATGACCAAAGGCATGACCAAGCGTTTTTCATGGGTGTACAAACCAGGGGCAATGAAGGCCCAGACTTGGTACAGAACGACAGGCAAGGCCAACAAGAATGCCGCCATGAACAAGATTTTGAGAGGCACCATGAAAGGTGAAATGACCGAGGTGGCAATCAGGGTTGCACCAGCTGGCAAATTGGCCACCAACGGAGCGGCAAGCAAGTCGTAAAGCTCAGCAGGGCCGGGAAAGATGGCCAAAATGGCAGCAGCAATGCCAATACCCGCCATGGCCCGAACCAACCTATCGCGTAACTCAATCAAATGCGCAACAAAGGGCTGTTCGGTGCCTGCCAGTTCGTCTTCGGACTTAGGGGTTGGATCGGACACTGAAAATTAACCTAATCTGGTGGGTCGATAGCGCGCCACTCTGGCTGCGCCCGACAATGTTTTGGTTCGCACACCCGCCCGCGACTTGTACCACTGCGGCACTGCGGCTTGCTTCAAACGAAACTTTTTACCGGGATGCTTGTACTCAGGCGGCGGCGGTTCCCACGGCGTGTGAGTCGGCTCTGTGGACAACTCCGCTGTGGTGTCGTTCCACTGTTTTTCAAAGTCAAGGGCGCTTGTCTGAACAGAACTTTCTACGTCCCGAGCAGCACCCTCCATCGTTTCCTTCATTTTTTTGAGCTCATCCAAATCCATGGTGCGATTGACCTCCGCTTTCACATCGGAGATGTAACGCTGAGCCTTGCCCATCAGACTGCCCAAGGTGCGCGCCACGCGCGGCAACTTCTCAGGACCGATGACGATCAGCGCCACGACCCCGATGAGGGCTATTTTGGAAATGCCAAGATCGATCAAATCAGGACTTCGTCTTGGCTTCCACGTCGATCGTGGTTTTTTCAGCTGGGGTTGAAGCGGCTACTTGACCAGCTGGTTTTTCATCGGTGGCTGGGTTGGCATTGGGATCTTTCATGCCGTCTTTGAATCCTTTGACGGCACCGCCCAAATCAGAACCCATGTTTCTCAGCTTTTTAGTGCCAAAAACCATGACGACGATCAGTAAAACAACTAGCCAGTGCCAAATAGAAAATGAACCCATGAATATCTCCTAACAATGATTGGTGATTCTAAGCGTTTAACCCCGAAGCCAAGGGCGTGGACCACCCATGACATGGAAATGCAAATGGTGAATTTCTTGCCCACCCTCAGATCCGGTATTGGTCACAATTCTGTAACCCCCGTCTGGATAAGGGCGGCAACCTTGCTCCAACGCCAGTTTGGGTGCCAAGGCCATTAAATGCCCCATTAAGGCCGAATGTTCTAGGGTTATTTGGGCCATCGAAGGGATGTGCAACTTGGGGACCATCAAGAAATGGACCGGTGCCCAAGGCGCAATGTCATGAAAAGCATAGACATGCTCGTCTTCGTAGACTTTTTTGGAGGGGATTTTCCCCGCAATGATTTTGCAGAAAAGGCAGTTGGGGTCTTGCATCATTCACCTGATTTTTCACGTTGTTCAGCTTTGCGCAGGGCTTTTTCCTCCAAGCCACTCAGACCCTCACGGCGGCTCAGTTCGGCCACCACATCGGCGGGAGACAAGCCGAAGTGTGCCAAGGCAATCATGCTGTGAAACCACAAGTCAGCCACCTCGCCCACCAGCTTGTGTGCATCGCCGCCGTGGTCCATGTCTTTGGCTGCCATCACTGT
>CANHXV010000146.1 GCA_947464665.1 Comamonadaceae bacterium | reverse complement strand
TGGGCTCAATTGATTCAGTGAACAAACCATTGAGCACCAGAAACACTTGGTGCTGCTGAGCGTTTTGCACAACAGCCTTCGCAAAGGCCAGCGTGTAACGACCTATGCCTCGAAAGCGACTTTCGGTTTGTGCACCCTGCATATCGATCACGATTCGCATGGGCAGGCCTACAACTTCTTTTTATTTTGCAAGGTCTGCGCAATGCGCTGCGCACTTTGGGACATGCTTTCTGCTGAAATAAAAGCTTGCGTTTCTGCTTCGCCGTTTTCTAAACCTTTGTTTTGCAATCGCCTCCATAGTTTTCTGAGGATGGGTGCAAGGCCTAATTTTTGGCTGACTTCAATCAGGCGCATTTTTAAAATGGGCCGTGCATTGAAAAATTTCAGTGAGAGACTTGCCATCAGACGCAACAATTGACGGCCCAACGCCACCACCCTTGTCCACAAGCCTTGTTCAGCAATGCGAAGAAATTGCAGAAACATCCTGCCAATCACACCCTTGTAGGTTCCACTGGGTGAAATTTGAAGTTGCATTTCCACACGGTCAAGTTGCGCTTTGGTTTGTGCAAGATGTATTTCTGTCTTAGAAATTGACTTTTCAAGCTTAAAACCAAAGTCATTGGCTTGCAGACGCTGACGCTCTAAAAGGGCATAACCACTGATGCCAAAAGCCTGATCGAACAAGGCTTGCAAACTCTGTTTCAAAGCAGTGTGGCCAGCCTTTTGAGCCACCACCGCATAATCTGGGCTAGCGCCAGTCAGCACATCCAACATCGATAAGTTGGGATGGGTCTTCACACCATCTGTTTCTTGCAAGCGCAAAATTTTGACCGACTCATAGCCCAAGTACTCTGGCACAAACGCCAGCAAATCAGGCGGAATCGGACGCAGATGTGTGGGGTCAAGGTAAAAATTGTGGGTGGCCACCATGAAGTTTTCAGGATTTGGCGTTTCCATGATCAGCAAGCCACCAGGCTTTAACACTCGGTGGCATTCAGCCACCAAATCTTTCACCCGGTCAAAGGGCAAATGTTCAACCAAGTGAAATGCAGAAACGACCGAAGCACTGCCGTCTTGCAATTGCTTCAAAGATTCAAGTGCATCTTGACATTGCACTTTCAAATTGATTTGCTGGCAAGCTGCTAACATGCCCGTGTCTAAGTCGACGCCCATGGCAGCGATGCTGTTTTTTTGCAGCAACTCAAGCCACTCACCTCGGCCACAACCCAAATCAAGCACCAGCGCTTCGGGGTAAGCCGCGCAAACAGGCTGAACAAAAGGCAAATAAACTTCCAACCTCTGCTGAATGAGCCCTCTAGGGCCCCGAAACTTCTCTTCAAAAGCGCGGTAAAACTGATCACTCATGTCGGATCCTTAGTGTGTGCGGCAACCAGGTCACACCCACAAATTCTTCCTTGCCAACATTGACAACTTCAAACACCAAAGCCAAATCACGCCAATCGTAATTGCTTTGAACATGGTCAGGACCAGCGTGCAAGGCTACAGTGACTGAATAATGGCCAGGCCCTAAATTGGCTTCAAATTCAAAGTTCAGCTCAACTTTTTCTTCAGCTTTTAAATCAGTCAGAACCTGTTGGCTGTGAAATGTGTTCACGCCAAAAACAACTTGCCCTAGTCGGTCTTTGATCATGACACCCACCACCAATTCGGCCACCGGACTCATGACAAAGGCCGACAAGTGCAAACGCGCCATTTCACCGGTCTGCAAGGTATCTGTTGCCTGGCTATTTGGTTTGAACAACTGCACTTGTTCGATGACCACCTCGCCCGTTCCAGATTGTGTGCTTTTGTGACCCGCAGCCGTGGTACTGACTTGAATGGTGTCACCCTTTCGGTCCGACAACAGGGCGTTGTAGTGGTTCATCACGTGCTCAGGGTCGCCCTCCATGACTTTACGGCCTTGGCTGAGCAACAGCGCGCGATTGCAGATGCTTTGAATGGCCGCTTTGTCGTGACTCACCAGCAAAAGCGTGGTGCCACTCTTTTGAAACTCGCGAATGCGCTCAAAACTCTTGTGCTGAAAATAAGCATCGCCCACAGACAAAGCTTCGTCCACAATCAAAACATCGGGCCGAACGGCAGTGGCCACACTAAAGGCCAACCTCATTTGCATGCCACTGCTGTAAATTCTGACGGGCGAATCGATGGCGGGGCCAATTTCGGCAAAGGCTTCTATCGAGGGCATGAGTTGCTGAATTTCTTCAGACGAAAGCCCCTGCAACTGCGCCGCCATGAGTACATTTTGTCGGCCTGTAAAGTCTGGGTGAAAGCCCATACCCAATTCAAGCAAAGCGGCCACACGGCCTTGCAATTGAACCTGTCCTGTGGTGGCTTGGGTGGTGCCGGTGATGATTTTCAAAAGCGTGCTTTTGCCTGCACCATTGACACCGATGATGCCCAAGGCCTCACCCGCCTGCACTTCGAACTCAAGGTCTTGCAGCACCCAGCTCAAACGATGCCATGGCTTCGACCCAGGCCATAGCCAATCCAACAACCGCCACCATCGGTTGTCGTATTGTTTGTAGGCCTTGCCCAGGCCTTTGACAGAAATGGCAGTCATCAGAGTTCGTCCACCATTTCAGCAGCGTGTCGGCTGAACAAATGTGCGCCCAAAATGCACAGCAAAACACTGAACAACAAAGGCCATGCCAAGTTAGCAAAATCTGGCCACTGTTGATGAACCAAGATGTGCTGATAAGAAGAGGTTAATCCGTAAACGGGGTTCACATGCAAGTAGGCTTGTATGTAGCTAGGCAGCACACTGGCTGGGTAAACAATGGGTGTGAGCCAAAACCAGAATTGAATGAACACAGTGAAAAACTGACCGACGTCGCGAAAGAAAACATTCAACACGCCGAGTACAAGACCTAAACCCAGGGAGAGCATGAGTTGCACAGCCAGCACAGGCAAGATACCCAAGATGACCCAGCCCGGCCATTGACCACTGATGACGAGGAAGAGCAAAAACAAACCAAAAATAATGCCGAAATTGACCAGCGAGCTGAGCATCAAAATGAGTGGCAAGGTGGCGCTGGGGAAGTTAACTTTTTTCAGTAAATTGGCGTTGTCAATGAAAAGAGTTTGGCTTTTGCTAACGATTTCTGCAAACAAGCCCCAAGTGAGCAATCCGGCGCAAAGAAAAATACTGTAGCTATAGCCATTGCCAGTTTCAACACCCGGCAGTTTGGTTTTCATCACCTGTGAAAACACCAAGGTGTAAACCAGGATCATGGCCAGTGGCTGAATCAAGGTCCAAAGCACGCCCATCAGTGACTGATGGTATTTGGCTTGAAAGTCACGCTTCACACTCCCAAGCACAAAGCCACGGTAGCGCCATGTTTGATGGAGTGATTGCAACATCGAAGTCATGCTGGGTTGGGCAGTTGCATGCAAGGTCATCAATACGCGTTGCGATTGACGAAACCTTTGACAACCGTGAGCACAATGATTTTCAAATCAAGCCACAGCGACATGCGCTCGATGTAATAAAGGTCGAGTTCAACACGTTTTTCCATTTTGTCCAAGGTGTCGGTTTCGCCCCTGAAGCCATTGATCTGTGCCCAACCCGTAATGCCAGGCTTGACCTTGTGGCGCAACATGTAGCGCGGCACCATTTGTCGGTAGTACTCATTGTGAGCCACCACGTGGGGGCGCGGCCCCACAATGGACATGCGGCCTTGCAGCACGTTGTAAAACTGAGGCAATTCGTCCAAGCTGGTTTTGCGCAAGAAGGCGCCCAGCGCGGTGACTCTCTCATCGTCTTTCTGGGCCTGCGTCACTTGGCCGTTCAATTCGTGATGAACCTTCATGGTTCGAAATTTGTAAATGCGAATGAGTTTGCCATTCCAACCATTTCGAATTTGTTTGAACAAAACAGGGCCACCCATGGTGAGGTAAATGGCCAAGGCAATCAAAAGCATGAGGGGACTGACCAGCACCAAAATGATAGCCGCCAAGACTCGGTCTACCAACTCTTTGATGAACCAAGTGGCACCTGAGACAGGTGAATAAGAAAGGTCAACCATGGGCATGCCCAATTCCTCGCTCAGACCATGCCCCATCAATTTGCTTGAGAACCAATCGGGCACCAAGCGAATGCTGGCCACACTTTGATTCAGAGCCTGCAAACTGCTTTGAATGCCCTTGACGTCACTCAGTGGCAGGCAAATCCAAACTTCTTGCGGTTGCTGGTGCTGCGGCATGTTCATGTAATTCACCACTTCTTGGGGCTCAACATGGCCAATGACCTTCATGCCAGTGAAGTTGGCATGGCTCAGTTTTTCAATGACTTGTGCACCAATGCTGTTGATGCCCACCACCAGAACCGTTTTGAAATTGAGGCCTTTGCGCCTTAATCCGCGCAACCACAAGTAAACCACGACCCTTTCAATGCAAAGCAGCAAATACGAACTGACGCCCCAGATCAAAAACCAAGCACGAGAAACATCGGTGGCTGTTTTCGACAAAAACAAGCCGATCACTTCAATGGCCATCACCCCCAACCACACCATGAGTAGAACGCGCAGCATGTGCAACAGATTTTGCAAACGCCAGGAGCGATACAGGGTGTCAATGAAGAAGCCGAGCAAGGCCCCAGCACTCACAAGCAGCAGTTGATAGCTGAGCGGCAACTCTGTCGGCCAAAGCCGTGTGTTGTGATAGACGTTGTAAACCACCATGCCCGCCAAACACACCAAAGCGAAGTCCATCAACAGGGCGGCATAGCGGGTTAAAGGCGATGAGAGTCGAAGCACACCGCGGCCCGCAAAATGAAACTGTTCAGGGCGGTCTGTCATGCCATGGCCTCTGATTCTCTTTTGTTCAATGCCGCCTGAAACTCACGCCAGTGAATTTCAATCACGCTCTTGAATTGCGCATGAAAATTGGCCACAGAGAACCTCATGGCGTTGTCTCTGCAATCTTCTGCACTGAACGCTTGGGGGTCAAATTGGCTGACGGCCTGGGCAATGGCTGATTCAGATTGCTCTTGAAAAAACAAGCCCGTGGGTCGGTCTTGCACCCGCACGGTTTCAAGAGCGCCGCCTTTGGCAAACGCAATCACAGGCGTGCCACAAGCTTGTGCCTCTAAAGGTGCAATAC
>CANHXV010000145.1 GCA_947464665.1 Comamonadaceae bacterium | reverse complement strand
GTGAAGGCTATGATACTTGCCGTCCCGCTGAAAAGGCTTAAGAGCTCACATGTCCCGTAAATTCAAAAAAGGTTATTTCGTTCAAGGTCAATTTGTTGCTGAAGGCAGCGAGCTTGACCTCGAACTCAAACGCGAGCTTAAAGGAGGCGACGAACCCAGCCGCACAGACCTGAAAAAAGAGAGCGATGAGCTGCAGAAACTGGGTGAGAGTCTATTGGATTTACGCCCCGATCTGATGGCCAAAGCCGACCTACCCGAAAAACTCATCGATGCCGTAGCAGACGCGAAACGAATTACCAACTTTGAAGGCAAGCGCCGTCAGATGCAATTCATTGGCAAGCTCATGCGCAAACTCGACGACGACGTCATTGAAAGCATCAAGGCAGCCCTGCTAGAACAAAACCAAGGGTCGGCACAGGAAACATTGCAACTGCATTTGGCTGAGCAATGGCGCGACCGCCTAATTAGTGATGACGATGCATGTGGTGAATGGCTAAAAAACTTTCCAGATACCGATAGCCAACAATTGCGCGCCCTGATTCGGCAAGCACGCAAAGATGCCCCCGCCATTTCTGCTGCCAGCGTCTCTCAAGGTTTAGCGCCACGACAAAGTCGCGCTTACCGCGAAATATTTCAGTTGGTTCGCGCAGAACTGAGCCGTGCCTCACAAGACAACTCTTCCGGCCAAACCAACGGCCAAGATCACTGAGCATTGAACATGACGCCATCACAAGACACATCAAGCACAGAGCACGATCCCGTCAAAATTGGCATCGTCTCCATCAGCGACCGTGCCAGTACTGGCGTCTACGAAGACAAAGGACTGCCTGCACTTCAAACATGGCTTGGCCATGCCTTGAAAAATCCACTTCAATTCGAGCCTCGACTTATTCCTGACGAAAAAGAGCGCATCAGTGCCACGCTGATTGAATTGGTGGAGGCTGGCTGCAGTTTGGTGCTCACCACAGGCGGCACAGGCCCAGCCATTCGAGATGTCACCCCAGAAGCCACCTTGGCAGTAGCGGACAAAGAGATGCCCGGCTTTGGCGAACAAATGCGTCAGATCAGTTTGAAGTTTGTACCCACCGCCATCCTCTCAAGGCAAGTGGCCGTCATTCGGGGCCAGAGTTTGATCATCAATCTTCCTGGTCAACCCAAATCGATTGCAGAAACATTAGAAGGTCTGAAAGACAGCCTAGGAGAAAGCTTGGTGCACGGCATTTTTGCGGCCGTACCCTACTGCATTGATTTGATTGGCGGCCCTTATTTGGAAACACACGACGAAGTGTGCAAAGCCTTCAGGCCCAAAACGGCCATCCGACCACCCAAAACTTGACAGTTACTTGTCCAACAACTGATTGAGCTTTTCAGCTTCAAAGGTTTCGCGCTTGGCAGCATCATTTGGCATTTGAATCGCTTCTGTATGGCCAGCATTTGAATTCATTGATTCAAGCGCTTGCCAAAGCATGGCAATTTGATGTTCTTGACTGGCGGCGTTGTCAATCAATCCGCGCATCGCTTGCGACAAAGGATCGTCGTTTTGTGTCACGCCATAAGCAGAAAAACCCATCTTGGAAGCAGTTGCTTCGCGCTGTACATCGGCATCTTCCTGAATGATGCGTGCAGGATTACCCACTGCCGTAGCGCCTACTGGCACCGGCTTGGTGACCACCGCGTTGGAACCCACTTTGGCGCCATCACCCACAATGAAGCCACCCAACACTTTGGCGCCAGCGCCAATGACCACATCTTTGCCCAAGGTAGGATGCCGCTTTGCACCTTTGTACAAAGATGTACCGCCCAGAGTGACCCCGTGGTAGATGGTGCAGCCGTCACCAATTTCGGCTGTTTCACCAATCACAATGCCCATGCCATGGTCGAAAAATACCCGCTCTCCTAATTTGGCACCTGGGTGAATTTCAATGCCAGTGACCCAACGTGAAAAATTGGAAATGAACCGACCCAACCACTTGAATCCGCTTTGCCAGCAGGCATGGGCCCAACGGTGCAGTACCACTGCATGAAGTCCTGGATAACAGGTCAGCACTTCCCAAGCTGTGCGAGCAGCAGGATCGCGGTCAAGAATGCATTGAATGTCGGAACGGATGCGTGAGAACATAATCGGTTGGTTTTACCAAGTCTACCTTTTTGATTGAGCTGTTTCGATCATGGCTTTAGCAACACCTCTGAGAATATGGATTTCTTCTGGTGTGAGATCGGCTCGATTGAACAGTTGATTCAAACGGGGCATAAGCTTTTTGGGCGCCAAAGGATCAAGGAAACCAATCTCCACCAAGGCCTTCTCCAGATGAGTGAGCAATCCAGCAACTTGAGCCGCATCGGCCAAAGGGGCATCTGCCACATGGGGTGACACTGGGAAACCACCCAAGGCCAAACGCCATTCATAGGCCACCAATTGAATGGCTGCAGCCAAATTCAAAGAGCCAAACTGCGGATTGGTGGGAATCGACAAGGCCACATGACACTTGTAGACATCCTCGTTTTTCATCCCAAATCGTTCAGAGCCAAACAAAAATCCAATGGAAGAAATGGCCTCTTTCGGCTGAGGCTCTTCGGCTTTGACAGCTGGCATTTGAGTTTGCACAAGACTCCGCCCCGTTAGCATTTCAAAGTGTTCTCGAGGTGATCGCGTGGGGGGACCAAAATCTCGAGGCGTCATGGCTGTGGCACACAGATGAGAGATGCCATCACACGCCTCCTCCAGGGTATCCACAATGCGGGTTTGTTCAAGCACATCGTTGGCACCACTGGCCCTTTGGATGGTTTCTTCCTTGCGCAAAATATTGGCGTAGCGTGGTGCCACCAATATCATTTCATCGAATCCCATGACCTTCAAGGCACGGGCGGCCGCCCCCACATTGCCTGGGTGGCTGGTTTCAATCAAGATAAATCGAGTTCGCATCATGCCTATTGTCCCAGTTCCAAGTGCTCAAAATGAGCAAAACGAACTACGGTCTGTGCCGAGTGTCAAATTTCATGGGAAAATGCGCCATTCACCTCTGTCATCGCACAGAGGATCTCCGGTTTTGTTCTTAAAAATTCATGTCGACCAATCTCCACCCCATGCTCAACGTAGCCGTCAAGGCTGCCCGCGCCGCCGGCGCCATCATCAACCGCGCCGCTTTGGATGTGGAGGCCGTTCGAATTTCGCAAAAACAAGTGAATGACTTCGTGACCGAAGTCGATTTGGCCAGCGAAAACACCATCATCGAAACATTGCTCACTGCTTATCCGCATCATGGCATTTTGGCCGAAGAGTCTGGCAAAACGCATGGCAACCCCGACGCTGACCATGTTTGGATCATCGACCCGCTCGATGGCACCACCAATTTCATTCACGGCTTTCCTGTTTACTGCGTCAGCATCGCGCTGGCCATCAACGGCAAAGTTGAGCAGGCCGTGGTGTACGACCCCTCACGCAACGATTTGTTCACAGCCACCAAAGGCCGCGGCGCCTACATGAACGACCGCCGCTTGCGCACCAGCAAGCGAACGCAAATGCACGAGTGCCTGATTTCCACAGGTTTCCCTTTTAGACCAGGCGACAACTTCAACCAATACCTGCGCATGATGGGCGAGGTGATGCAGCGCACAGAAGGCCTGCGCAGACCAGGTGCTGCTGCATTGGACTTGGCTTATGTGGCAGCAGGTTTCACAGACGCCTTCTTCGAAACAGGTCTTCAGCCTTGGGATGTCGCTGCGGGCGCCTTGCTGGTCACAGAAGCAGGTGGTTTGGTAGGCAATTTCACAGGCGACGCCGACTTCTTAGAACAAAAAGAATGCTTGGCTGGCACGCCCAAAATTTATGGACAGCTGGTGCCTATCCTTAGCAAGTACAGCAAATTCGCCAGCGCTGGCGAAAAAGCGGCCATGCGTGCGGCCGACATCAAGGATGCGGAAGCACGTCAAACGTCAACTGACAGCTCGCTTTAAGCCATGAACGACGCGCTCGACTTGAGTGCCCACACTCCCATGATGCAGCAGTATCTGCGCATCAAGGCGGATTTTCCTGACACCCTGGTTTTTTACCGGATGGGTGACTTTTACGAAATGTTCTTCGAAGACGCTGAGCGCGCTGCGGGCCTGATGGACATCACCCTGACGCACCGAGGTCAAACAGCAGGCAAGCCAATTGCCATGGCCGGTGTACCGTTCCATTCCGTCGAAAACTATTTGGCCAAACTCATCAAACTGGGTGAGTCGGTGGCCATCTGCGAGCAAGTGGGCGATGTGGCCACCAGCAAGGGGCCTGTAGAGCGCAAGGTGGTACGAGTTGTCACACCCGGAACGCTCACAGACACTGAATTGCTGTCTGACAAAAGCGAAGCCATTTTGTTGTCGCTTCATATTGCACCGCGCAATGCGTGCGGCATGGCTTGGCTCAGTGTCACACAAGGTGTTTTGCATTTGGCCGAATGCACGCACGATGAATTATCCGATTGGCTTGAGAGAATTGCGCCAAGCGAGTTACTGGTAAGTGCCAGCATTAGCCCCAAGTGGGAACAACAACTTCAGTCAATGCGCCTGGGTCAACGCGGCTCGGCTTTGTCACTCACCCTGCGGCCCGACTTTCAATACGAAGCTGGCTTAGGTCACAGCAAGCTGATCAAGCAGCTCAATGTGGCCAGCCTGGCCGCATGGGATGCTGACAAACTCAGTCATGCACATGCTGCGGCAGGTGCTTTGCTCACCTATGCAGAGCATACGCAAGGTAGATCACTGCCTCATGTGTTGCAACTTAAAGTGCAAAAGTCCAACGACCTCATTGACTTGCCCACCAGCACGCGCCGCAACTTAGAACTCACTCAAACTTTGCGAGGCGAAGACTCGCCTACCCTCTTCTCTTTACTAGACACTTGCATGACAGGCATGGGCAGCCGTCAACTCAAGCAATGGCTGCTCAATCCGCCGCGCGATAGACAAGTTGCGGTAGAGCGTTTGGCAGCCCTTGAACAATTGAACGACATGAGCGCAGCAGCCCAAAGCGGCGCAACCATCTGGTCTAGATTGCGTGAACAACTTAAAGGCGCCAGCGATGTGGAGCGTATTACAGCGCGCATTGCACTGAAGCAGGTACGACCGCGTGAATTGGTGGCCCTTAAAAATGCACTCATCCGCTCT
>CANHXV010000144.1 GCA_947464665.1 Comamonadaceae bacterium | reverse complement strand
TTGATTGGAAGCAGCCCTAAAAAATGACTTTTAAGGTTCGTAAAATTCTATGTAGGCATAGATGATGGTATTTAAAAAAATGTCCCTCACAAGCCTTTAAATTCGGTGATGTAGGGCGGACACCGCTTCCGCCAAGGTGTCAAGTAAATAGAATTTGGGTAATTGCAAAACAATTGCATGAGCCTCCCCCCCTTTCTAACTTCATCCCAGCCAGACCCCACCCACCCCGGACTCCCACTTCTCGGCGATGGGACTCCCGTCAACCTTCTGATACCAATTTGCACAGACCATTGCCTTGACTTACCCTCCCCTTGTGTTTCCCATGAAAAAGGGGTGAGGTCTGTAAAAGCTTAGTCAAAGCCTGAGGGGGAGCGGTTCAATGCAAGTGGGGGTCAAAATGATTACGGTTTAAACCAATGAGCCTATTTCTCCTTTAAGAATTAACCCCTCTGTCTCAAACTCTTAAGCTTGCTAGCCTTTGAGCTAATATAAAATCACCGACAACCACAATTTCTCTCACTTCATTCACGAAGGAATCAACATGAAGCTTTTCAAGTGTCTGGCCATGAACTTGGCCATCTGCGGATTGATGTTCGCCATGCCTGCTACCGCGCAAACCAAGTCACATTTGCAATCGGTGCTGGAGCGCGGCACGCTGCGCGTTGGCACTACCGGTGACTTCAACCCCATGTCAGTCAAAGACACCGCCACCAACAGCTACAAAGGTTTTGATATTGAAGCCATGGAGCAGCTGGCCAAAGACATGGGTGTCAAGATTGAGTTTGTTCCTACTGAATGGGCCACGCTGATTGCCGGCCTGACATCAGACCGCTATGATATTTTTGCGGGCGGCTCGTCACTGACCATGGCGCGCGCCAAAACAGTGGCCTTCACCGTGCCTTACATTGAAGCAGGCACGGTTCCACTGGTGCTTAAAACCAATGCGGCCAAAGTCAAAACCTGGGCTGACCTGAACAAAAAAGGGACCACCGTTGCGGTGCTGCTGGGTACGGTGTTTGAAGAGCAAGCCAAAGCCGTGTTCCCGCTGGCAACGATCAAAAGCATCGAAAAGCCGGCCAACGGTTTCCAGGAAGTGTTAGCTGGTCGTGCCATGGCCACGATTACCAGCAACATTGAAGCTGCCACCTTGATGGCCACCTATCCCACACTGACCACGGTGGCAGGTGCAGAGCCGCGCAACAAGCGCCCGTTTGCCTACCCAATCGCACAAAACGACCCCACTTGGACGACTTTTCTAAACAACTGGGTGGCGCTTAAAACATCTGAAGGCTTTTTCAAAGCATTAGAGGCCAAGTGGCTTGGTGCTAAGTAAGTTCTCCAAGCTTGCATGTTGTTGCCTGACAGCGGCGCTGCTGCTGTTGCTGGGCGGCTGCGCCAGCAACAGCAACTATAACTGGGGCTGGTACGTTTTTAACCCGGCCCTGCCCAAGGGCTTGAGCAATATCGAGTTTTTAATCAGCGGCGTTGGGATGACGCTGGCCTTGTCAGTCTCGGCCATTTTGATATCTGTGGTGATAGGTTCGCTGTTGGCTGTCTCGCTCTTGTCTCCCTACAAGGCACTGCGCTGGTTAGCGCGTAGCTACGTCGAATGTTTTCGAGCGATTCCGCTGTTGGTGCTGTTGCTTTGGGTGTACTACGGGCTGCCGGTAGTGAGTGGTTTGCAATTTAGCGCTTTTGCTGCGGGCGTGATGTCGCTGGCTCTGTCTGATGCGGCATTTGAGGCCGAGGTGTTTCGAGCAGGCTTGCAGTCAGTGGCCAAGGGTCAGCGTGAGGCCGCTGAAACACTGGGTTTGTCGCGCTGGTCAACGCTCAGGTATGTGGTGTTTCCACAAGCAATTCGCACCATCTTGCCGGCTTTAGGCAACCAGTTTGTGTATGTCCTCAAAATGAGCTCGCTGGTATCGGTGATTGGCCTGCAGGAATTCACCCGCCGCGCCAATGAGCTGAATGTGACCGAATACCGCCCACTGGAAATCTACACGTTTTTGGTATTTGAATACCTGCTGCTGATCTTGCTGGCATCGTGGGGGGTGCGTAGACTGGAGCGCAAACTGGCGCAGTCGCAGCACTGATTTTTGACCTGCGCAACGCGTCAGTGGTGAAGAATGCGCCCCAAAAACTCTTTGCATCGTGCTGTTTGCGGCGATCTGAAAAACGCCTCAGGCGCAGCGCTTTCAACAATCCGCCCGTGATCCATAAAAATAACTTTATCTGCCGCGCGACGCGCAAACCCCATCTCATGCGTGACGCAAATCATCGTCATGCCATCTTTGGCCAGATCTTCCATCACCTGCAGCACCTCCATGATCATTTCTGGGTCCAGCGCAGAAGTGGGCTCGTCAAACAGCATGATTTTCGGCCGCATGCAAAGCGACCTCGCAATCGCCACCCGCTGCTGCTGCCCACCTGACAGCTGGCCAGGGAACTTATGGGCCTGCTCGGCAATGCCAACCCGCTCAAGGTACTGCATGGACAGCGCCTGGGTTTCTTCCTTGGGCAGGCCGCGTACTTTCATCGGAGCAAGCATCAGGTTGTCCAGCACCGACAGGTGCGGGAACAAATTGAACTGCTGAAACACCATCCCTACTTCACGTCGCAATTGCTGCACGCTGGCGCGGTCATCGTTAAGCACCACGCCATCCACCACAATCTCACCCTGCTCGTGTTTTTCAAGCCGAGCAAGGCAGCGAATCAATGTGGACTTGCCCGAGCCCGACGGCCCGCAAATCACCACTTTTTCACCCGCAGCGACTTGCAGATGCACATCATCGAGTGCCCGAAACGTAGCAAACCATTTGGACACACCCTGCATGTCAATGATTGGTTGGGCACTTGCTGGCGCCGAGCGGTGGGCGCCATTTTCTGCACTGGAGGTCAGGTTTTCAGTGATCGCCATGGTGATTCCTTAGATCTGCTTTATTATGCGCTGATATGCAATTAACCCATGCCACCTGGTGCGAAGTCAGCGCGTATCTGGCGCAGTCCAAAGCCATTATTGTGCCCATCGGCTCGACCGAGCAACACGGGCCCATCGGGCTGATCGGTACCGATGCCCTAACCGCTACAGCCGTCGCCCACGGCATTGGTGAGTGCAACGGCGCGCTGGTTGGCCCCACCTTAAGCCTGAGCGTGGCACAGTTCAACCTCGGTTTCCCCGGCACCATTTCACTGCGCGCCAGCACGCTGATGGCAGTTGTCAACGACTATGTTTTATCGCTTAAGCGGCAAGGCTTTGAGCGGTTTTATTTTGTCAACGGCCACGGCGCGAATGTGGCTGTGGCCAAGGCTGCGTTTCAAGACATTTACGCCCAGTGGAGCCTGGGCAACATGACCGGCCAGCCGCCACGCTGCCGCCTGCGCAGCTGGTGGGACTACCCCCAAGCCGACGCGCTGCGCAAGCAATGGTTCGGCGCTGGCGAAGGCATGCATGCCACCCCCAGCGAGATTGCCATGACCCTGCATCTGGTGCCAGGCTCTGAAAGAAAAGCGTCGCCTCAAGCGCTTGCTGCGCCAACACAACTCCCCGCCGCCTTTTTACGCGACCACGGTGGCGACAATCACTGGGACGCACAGACCCACCAGGCGGCTTTTCCGGATGGCCGGGTGGGGTCTGATTCCGCCTTGGCAACCGCCGAGCAAGGCAAGCAATTGCTTGAGGCTGCGATTGCAGGCGGCTGCGACGACTTTGCAGCGTTTGTGATGGAAACATGATGGAGCACCGCCTATGACCCAACCATCCAACCACAGCCCCCTGCTGCATCCCGAATGGCAGACGATTGAAAAAATCTCGCTGCAAGATTTTTCAAGTGACGACTGGACGACCTTAATCACCCAGCGCGCCGTGTATGACCAGCAAGAGCAGGCCCGCCAGGTTCTGCGCATGCTGGCCGTGTCTGAGCATGACTCGAGCTTTGGCTATATGGTCAACAACTACCGACATTCACTGCAATCAGCCACCATGGCCTTGCGTGATGGCCTGGACGAAGAAGACGTGGTGGTATGCCTGCTGCATGACATTGGTTTTATAACCTGCCCATCCACCCATGGTGAGTTTGCAGCCGAGCTGCTGGGCAGCTATGTGTCTGACCGCAACTACTGGATGCTACAACGCCACGGCACTTTTCAAAACATTCACTCGCCCAACCTGCCTGGCGTGGACATGAACGAGCGCGAACGCTGGCGCGGACACCCGCACTTTGACTGGGCTGCCACCTTTGTCGACAAATACGACCAGGCCGCATGCGACCCCAGCTACGACTGCGCGCCCTTGAGTTTTTTTGAACCCATGGTGCAGCGACTGTTTGCCCGTAAGCCAGTCAAACGCCCCATTAAAGATTGATAAGAAAGAGATAATCATGACAGCCTGGATTCAAATGATCCCGCTTGAAGAAGCCACTGGCACGCTAGCTGCAGCGTATGCCAAAGTCACCACACCGCACGGCACGGTAGACAACGTCATGAAGGCGCACAGCCTGCGTCCCCATACCATGGAGGGCCATGTAGCGCTTTACCGCAGCGTGTTGCACACGCCTGACAACACGCTGCCTTTTTGGTTTCTGGAAGTCATTGCGTCTTACACCAGCAGCCTGAACACATGCTTGTACAGTTTTACCCACCACTTCACCAACGCGCGGCGGTTGATCAATGACAAAGCGAAATCAGATGCCATTCTTGCAGCGATGGACGCACGCGCACCAGAGCAAGTCTTCAGCGGCAAACAACTGGCTCTGATGCACTACGCAGGCAAGCTCACCACCCACGTCGGCAGCATGCAAAAAACCGATATTGATGCCCTGCATGCAGCAGGTTGCGACGATGGTGAAATCCTGGAGGTCAACCAGGTGTGTGCGTACTTCAATTATTCAAACCGCCTGCTCAATGGCCTGGGCGTGACAACTGAAGGTGATGTGATTGGTTATTACAAAGAGAACAACAAACAGGAGGCCGCATGACCCCAGCAGCCTACGCCACGGCCAAGCAGGTCGCCGTGAGCAGCATTCCTGTGATTGACATTGCGCCGCTTGAAAGTGGTGCACATGCTGACCTAGCCAGCGTGGGCGCACAAATGCGTGCAGCAGTCGAAGACATTGGATTTTTCTACGTTAAAAACCACAGCGTTGACCTGATGCTGATTGAGCAAGTGAACTCCCTGGCGCATCAGTTTTTTGCTCAGCCGCT
>CANHXV010000143.1 GCA_947464665.1 Comamonadaceae bacterium | reverse complement strand
GCGGTCAAAGTCTTGAAAAAGACAAAAGGCGAACAACTTGTTCGCCTTTGCTTGAGGGGTGGTGGGTGATGACGGGCTCGAACCGCCGACCTACGCCTTGTAAGGGCGCCGCTCTACCAACTGAGCTAAGCACCCCCCTTGATCGCAGATTAATTCAAGGCGCCTTTAAGGGCCTTACCGGGACGGAACTTAGGCACCTTGGCAGATTTGATTTTGATGGCAGCACCTGTGCGCGGGTTACGGCCAGCGCGAGCAGCACGCTTGGTGACAGCGAAAGTACCAAAACCGACCAAAGCGACAGTGCCGCCCTTTTTCAATGTGGTGCGAACGGCGCCAATGGTGGCTTCCAATGCGCGGCCGGCAGCAGCTTTCGAAATATCTGCTTGTTTGGCAATGTGCTCAATCAATTCAGTTTTGTTCATACAAAGAACCTTAGAAAAAATAAGAGGACTCATTTAACTGAGTCACTCATGGTAGTTAAAATTTTTTTGAAGTTTAAAAAACTTCCGAGACAAAACATTGTCTTCGCAATGAATTTGTTGACCTCAATTTAAACAGAGAAAATGCGCCTGTCAAATGATTTTGTGTCTAGAAACCGCAATGCGACACGAATTCTAGACGCAAACTGAATGTCTGCAAGGGGCTTGGCGAAAAAAATTTCTAAGATCAGACAACTAGATCCTAAAAGTTCTCATAATGCTGCAGCAATGGCTTTACCAACGTCTTGCGTATTAGCAGAACCCCCAATGTCTCCGGTGCGTGGCGCGCCACTATTTGGTGCTAAAACTTTTTCAATAGCGGCCAACACGGCATCGTGCGCAGGCTTACAACCTAAAAATTCCAACATCATGGCACCACACCAAATTTGACCGATAGGGTTAGCGATATTCTTTCCTGCAATGTCTGGTGCAGAACCATGAACAGGTTCGAACAAAGAAGGGAATTTGCGATCGGGATTAAGGTTGGCGCTGGGCGCAATGCCAATCGTGCCTGTGCAAGCTGGACCTAAGTCGCTCAGAATGTCACCAAACAAATTGCTTGCCACCACCACATCAAAAAAGTCGGGGCGCTGCACAAAATGAGCCGTCAAAATATCGATGTGGAATTTGTCGACATGGACACCAGGATAGTTTTTGGCCATTTCGACCACACGCTCATCCCAATAAGGCATGGTGATGGCAATGCCGTTGGATTTGGTAGCACTGGTCAGATGCTTTTTCGGCCGAGTCTGCGCCAACTCAAAGGCGAATTTCAAGACGCGATCAACGCCAATGCGCGACATGACTGTCTCTTGCATCACAATTTCACGCTCGGTGCCAGGGTACATGCGCCCGCCAATGCTGGAGTATTCACCCTCGGTGTTTTCCCGCACAATGTACATGTCAATTTCACCAGGCTGTCTGGGTGAGCCGTCTTTTCGGACGACGGGTGCAATGATGCCTGGCATGAGCCTGGCCGGGCGCAGGTTGATGTACTGATCAAACTCACGGCGGAACAAAAGCAAAGAACCCCACAAAGACACATGGTCGGCAATTTTGTCTGGCCAACCCACCGCACCAAAGTAGATGGCATCGTGGCCGCCAATTTGGTCTTTCCAGTTGTCAGGCAGCATTTGGCCGTGCTTTTCAAAGTAGTCCCAACTTGAAAAGTCAAAGTGATCAAATTGCAAATCGAGATTAAATTTTGAAGCCGCTGCCTCCATGACCCTAAGGCCTTCGGGCATGACTTCTTTGCCAATACCATCTCCCGCTATGACTGCGATGCGTTTTTTTGTCATGTGCTCTCTCCTTAATTTATTTTGCTGGCCTTACAACCCAACTGACTCCCCAAGCCGTCAGTGCAATACCCACCAGTGTGAATGCAGTGATAGGCTCATCAAATAACAGCCATGCCACCAAAGCCGTACAGGGCGGAACAAGGTACATCAAGCTGCTCACACTGGCTGCAGCACCCTTCTGAATGAGCATGTACAAAAGTGAACTACCGCCTAATGTCAATCCTAATACTGACCATGCCATAGCGCCAATCAACTCGGCGTTCCATTGCACAGATTCAGTTTCTAACAGCGCCAAAGGGCTTGTCACAATCAATGCTGCAATCAACTGCGCGGTATTGGCCGTGCGAACGTCACAAGGCTTGAGGAAGCTTTTTTGGTAAAGAGTTCCCAAGGTAATGGACAGGAGCGCCATGATGGCAAAACTCAGATTGAGTGTGTTGACATGGTCCATTGCACTGCCCTGCGTGAGTTTGTGCCAGACCACCAAAAACAGCCCACACAAACCCATCAACAAACCCAACCACTGCCTTTGGCTGACCTTTTTTTCTGAAGCGCTTTCCCGAGAAGATAGCCAAATGGCAGTCAAAACGGGCTGCAATCCCAAAATGAGGGCCGTCAAACCAGACCCCATACCTGCCTTGACAGCCGCCCAGACGCCGCCCAAATAACCCGCATGCATGAGGACGCCAGTGACTGACAGATGAAACCATTCCAAACGACTTTGGGGCCACCTTACCTTTGCCAAACGGATCCAAACGACAAAGCATGCAATGGACAGGACATAGCGAAGCGCTAAAAAGGAAAACGGCGGTGCATTGGGCATACCAAAACGTGCAACGATGAAACCCGTGCTCCAAATGAGCACGAAGACCGCAGGCATGGCCCGAATCCAGGCGTCGGAAGACTCTGAGTGATTCATTTCACTCGCGCACGAATCTCAGGAAGGGCCTTTTGCATGTAGTAAATCATAGACCAAATGGTCAGAATGGAGGCAATCCAGATCAGGCCCGTGCCCCACACATGCGTGTCAATCACGCCAAACAATTGACCATTGAAAAGTAAAAACGGAATGGCCACCATCTGCACCGTGGTCTTTAGCTTGCCGACGAAATGAACCGCGACACTTTTGCTAGCGCCAATTTGCGCCATCCACTCGCGCAAGGCCGAGATGGCAATTTCACGCCCAATGATAATCAAGGCTACCAAAACATGAACGCGGTGCAAGTGGACCAGCACCAACAGGGAGGCACAGACCAAAAATTTGTCAGCCACAGGGTCTAAAAATGCGCCAAATGAGGAGGTTTGATTGAGCTTTCTGGCCAAAAAACCATCGAGCCAGTCTGTGGCTGCAAAAATCACAAACATGGTGGTGGCCAAAAAGTTGCGTGATTCAACCGGCAACTCAGTGTAGAACACCCCCACTATGAAGGGAATCGCGACGATGCGCGTCCAAGTCATGAGGGTCGGAATGGTGAAAAACATGGGAGGTATTGTGTCACGCATTGAAGTCAGTTTGCTGACACCCAGGCGCCATTCTCAGTGAAGGGCCTGGTAAATGCTTTCTGCCAATTCCCTAGAGATGCCGTCCACCGACATCAGGTCTTCAACACTGGCGTCTTCTACGCCACGGACGCCCCCAAAGCGCTGCAACAGCTTGGCGCGTTTTTTAGGGCCAATGCCTCCAATTTCCTCTAAACGCCCACCGCTCATTCGAACTTTGGCTCGTTGTGCTCGCATTCCCGTGATCGCAAATCGGTGCGCTTCATCCCTGACTTGAGCGACCAGCATCAAGGCTGCTGAATCTTTGCCCAGATAAACCTTGTCTCGGCCGTCGGCAAAGACCAGTTCTTCTAGACCTACTTTTCGACCCTCCCCTTTTTCGACGCCGACAATCAAGGACAGATCGAGGCCCAAGGCTTCGAAAACTTCTCGGGCCATCGATACCTGTCCCTTGCCACCATCAATGAGAACCAAATCTGGCATGCGGGCCTTGCGATCTGCTTCACCGGATTGGATGGCCTCGGCCAGCTTGCCATATCGCCGCATCAAGACCTGGCGCATGGCCGCGTAATCGTCACCGGGTGTAATGTCTTCAATCTTGTAGCGTCGATATTCGCTGTTTTGCATTTTGTGATTTTGAAAAACCACACAAGAAGCTTGCGTCGCTTCGCCAGATGTGTGAGAAATGTCAAAGCATTCCATGCGCAATGCATCCATGTCATCTGGCGCTAAATCGAGCGCTTCAACCAAGGCTCTGGTCCGTGCTTGTTGCGAGCCCTCTTCTGCCAGTAAACGGGCCAGTTGAATGGCCGCATTTTTCTCAGCCATCTCCAACCATGATCTTCTTTGCTCGCGCGGGTTATGCACGGCGTTGACTTTCATTCCAGACTGCAGGGTGATTGCATCAAGCACCTTGGCATCTATTTTCTCGCTGGTGATCAATGTTGTTGGCACTGGAATGTTCAAGTAATGCTGAGCAATGAAGGCCTCCAAAACTTTAACCTCCAAAGTTTGTGCAACCGTGCTGACATCGTCTTCCAATGCCAAATTGAGCATGGCGTGGCCATCTTCCACGTGCGAGGGAAAATAAGGTCGATCGCCTAAATGTCGGCCTCCGCGAACCATGGCCAAATTGACACACGCCCTGCCGCCCTGAACCTTGACGGCCAAAATATCGACATCGGTGTCTGAAACGTTGTCGACCGATTGCTGATGAAGCACGCGCGACAATGCCGTCATCTGATTGCGAACTTCAGCTGCCAACTCAAACTCAAGCTTTTCAGCATGCGCCATCATGCGAGCTTCCATGGCTTTTAAGACGGCCTGCGTCTCGCCCTGCAAGAAAGCTTCTGCTTGCGCCACATCTTGCGCATACTGGGCCACTGACACCACACCCACACAAGGGCCAGAACAACGTTTGATTTGATACAACAAACAAGGCCGCGTTCGGTTTGAAAAAACAGTGTCCTCACAAGTGCGCAGCCTGAACACTTTTTGCAACAGTTGAATCGTTTCCTTCACAGCCCATGCACTGGGGTATGGGCCGAAGTAACGGTGTTTTTTTTCAACGCCCCCACGGTAGTAGGCAATCCTTGAAAAGTCTTCCGCCTTGACAACTGGCTTGTCTTCGCTTGAGCTATCGGAAGTTGGCTTGTTGTGGCGAGTCGAACCGGTGCCAGATAATTTGAGGTAAGGATAGCTTTTGTCATCTCGAAACAAAATATTGAACTTGGGGCTCAACGTTTTGATCAAGTTGTTCTCTAGCAGCAAGGCTTCGGCTTCCGAACGCACCACCGTGGTTTGCATGCGCCGAATCTTGCTGATCATGTGGCCAATGCGGGTACCACCATGGTCTTTTTGAAAATAACTGCTAACGCGCTTTTTTAAATTCCTGGCCTTGCCAACGTACAAAACCTGATCTT
>CANHXV010000142.1 GCA_947464665.1 Comamonadaceae bacterium | reverse complement strand
CGCGGCCGAGTCACAGGTCAAGTCCATCTCTGAGTTTGAGGTATCCCGTTACATGGGGACTTGGTATGAAATTGCCAAGCTTCCCAATTGGTTTCAGCGCAAGTGTGTGCAAGGCACTCAAGCCCGGTACAAGATTTTGGGGCCTACTCAAATCGAAGTGAATAACAAGTGCACCACCTCGTCGGGTGAAGAGATTCAAGCCACCGGACTGGCAAGGCCCAATGGCAGTGGTCGGCCTGCGCAACTTGAGGTCCGCTTCGCGCCAGAGTGGACTGCCTGGTTACCGATGGTTTGGGGTGCTTATTGGGTTTTAGACCTGGATCCAGACTACCAACTTGCAGCCGTAGGCGACCCCTCCAGGTCCTACCTTTGGATTTTATCAAGAACACCCGTTGTTTCTGCTGAACGCTACGACGCCGTACTGAAGCGCTTGAAGTTGATGGGTTTTGACATCACAAAATTAGAAAAAACGCGACACAATTGAATTTGCGCAACAGGTGCGATTGCATGCCGCGTCCAAAGTGGCGGCACGCTTTCAAAGAAATAAAGATTTTTGACTCAGCCAGTTGTACCAAGGGCTTAGATGACAGGTCTTTAACGGACCAATTGGCAAGGCGCTTTGATCTGCCTTGCCACTCTTTGCTCATCACAATGTTGAATGGCTTTGCGCTCTGCAACGGCAGTTAACTTGACATAAATAGAACACGCGAAAGCCATTTTGGCATCCTCTGTTCTGCTGTCAAATGCAGCAGCACACTGACCAAACTTGCCCAAACTAGGTTTGTTGACTTGCCAACTGAGTTGAAGTGACTTGGGCAGCAATTCTGGCGCGATGTGCTTGCGCTCTTCTTCAGCATGCGCCAAAAACGGCAAGTGCAACAAGCAAGCTAACCCCACAGAAAACAGCTTGAACAAGATCTTTGTGCACATGAGGTCATGCTAACAAGACTGCTGGGGAACCACAAGGCCGTCTAGCACTTGACTTGACGCTTATCAACCCACAATACCCCGTTTTCTCATTTCACTGATTTGATCTTCAGTGATACCAAGGTCTAACAGCACTGCGTTTGTATCTTGCCCCAAGCTTGGGGCATTTCGCCGGTGCTGCCCTGGTGTTCTAGACAGCTTAGGCACCATCCCAGGCACCTTCAAGATACTGCCATCGCTCATGCTGACTTCAGCCAACATACCCCGAGCCAAATAATGCGGATCGGCCGCGATATCTTCCACGGTGTAAATGCGCCCTGCAGGCACAGCGGCTTGATCAAGAACAGCCAGTACCTCAGCCACATTGAGTTTAGAAGTCCATGCACCGATGGCAGCGTCAATTTCTTCAACCCTTCTCACTCGACCCGCATTGTCTGTCAGAGTAGGGTCGACTGCCAAATCATCGCGTCCAATGGCCATCATGAGGCGCTTGAAAATGCTGTCGCCGTTTCCTGCAATCAAGGCGCATTTGCCATCTTTGCAAAGGTAGGCATTGCTAGGTGCAATGCCAGGCAGAGCACTTCCTGCAGGGCCGCGCACTGCGCCAAAAGCACTGTATTCAGGCAACAAACTTTCCATGCAATTGAAAACGGCTTCATACAGCGCAACGTCAATCACTTGTCCAAGCCCGCTTCTTTGTTTTTCATGGAGCGCCATCAGAATTCCGATCACACCATGAAGTGAGGCCAAGGTATCACCAATACTCACGCCCACTCGCACCGGCAAACGTCCCGGCTCTGCACTAAGATGACGCAACCCCCCCATGGCTTCAGCCACAACGCCAAATCCAGGCTTGTCTTTGTAAGGGCCTGTCTGACCATAACCACTGATGCGCAGGATGATCAAACCAGGATTGAGTTCAAGCAAGGCATCAGGGCCTAAGCCCCAAGACTCCATGGCGCCCGGCCTGAAATTTTCAATCAAGACATCGGCTTCAATGATCAACTTGCGCACAACGGCTTGTGCCTCCGACTGGCGTAAATCGAGTGCCAAGGAGCGCTTGTTTCGCGATTGAACTTGCCACCAAACAGAAGTCCCGTCTTTGAGCAGGCGCCATTGCCTCAAGGGGTCGCCAGCACCTGGGGGCTCAATTTTGATGATATCTGCACCAAAATCAGCCAATGTTTTGGCGGCAAAAGGGCCTGCAATGAGTTGTCCCAACTCCACCACCTTGAGCCCAGTCAACGCCCCTTGCGATTGCTTGAATTCAGCCGTCACTTAAATTGGCTCTTCAATCAAAGGTGAAGAGGCCAAGGGATCGCTGCTCTGCGGAGACTCTAATCCATGGGTACCCAGCGCTACAGCCCTGAATATTTCTCGCAGCATTTTCTTTTCTTGCAGCGTCAAGGCTCGCGTTAAACGATGTCGCATTCGCAGCAAAAGTTGACGATCAACTTCTTGCGGAATACCGCGACTGATGTGCAAGGCCTCTCGCAACTCTTCTCGCTTATCCTCGGGCTCGTCATCCCACCAAGAGACTATAACTTCCGTTATGGATTCACGAATGACTTCAGGATCTTCTTGTACCTGGGGGGCCTCTTTGCTGGCAGAGCCCTGCAGCATTTCAGCAAGAGATTTAGCTTGAACAACGACTCGGCGATCTGCTTGAGACAACAAGCGTCCCCAACCCGGATCGGATTGGTGCAGTTGCTGCATATTGCTGGCCGCATCATCTGCCAAGATGTGAATTTGCAACCCTGTGAGTTGCGCATCATCAATCGCAGTCAAGAATCGTTCATCGTCAGTTGCCAACAACACATGATCGCAGGCCTTACTCTGTGCAAGTCGACTTAAGTCTTGGCCGAGGGTCTTCAGCAAAGAAATGCCACCATCTGAGTCATGCGATAACACTTTGCGGACAATTTGGCCATCCACATCTAAAACTTCGTTTTCTTCAGCGTACCAATAAATTCTTTTGATGCTCACATCCAAACCAGCATGCCCCAAGGCACCGATCAAAAATTGAGCCAAATCGAATCGATTGAGAGCATCTTTTTTGGGTCCTGCCTGATTGTGTTGTGCAAGCCACACTAAAAACCTGGCGTCGATCAATGCGATGCAAGAACCGCTTTGTTGATCGAGGGGTTGACGGTACGCATCCTTGGACGCATGAGAGAAATAATCGCGTTTCATCGCAGCCTTTGAGGTTTAAGATAATTTAACGAGGCACCTTTAAATTGGCGTTCCTCGACGTAGCGGGTCTGCGAACCCAGTCCCTATTTTAACGACCCTGCGCTTCAAACCCTGAGGTTTCAGGCTTTAAACTCAGGGATTATTGATTTCCTTCCCTCTTCATTCACATGTCCCACTACGATATTTACGCAATAGGCAACGCCCTGGTAGATTCTGAATACGAAGTCTCAGACGCCCTCCTTCAAAAAATGGGCGTTGACAAGCGTCACATGACCCTTATTGACACGCCGCGCCGCGCTGAATTGCTTCATCACGTCAAGGCTATCACCCCTCGACAAACTGGCGGAGGTTCCGCTGGCAACACGGTTGTGGCCCTTGCTCAACTTGGCGGTAAAGCCTTTTATTCGTGCAAGGTCGCACACGATGATTTAGGCGATTTTTACGTCAAGGATTTACAGGCTCGGGGCGTCGATACCAACCTGAATCACACACGTGCTCAAGACGGTCAAACAGGCAGTTGCATGGTTCTGGTCACCCCTGACGCAGAGCGCAGCATGTGTACCTTCCTAGGTGTTTCAGCAGAATTGAACGATCAGGCCCTACACCCTCATGACATAGCCAAATCAAAAATTTATTACATGGAAGGCTACTTGGCCGCCTCCCCAACAGGTTTGAGCGCAGCACTCCAAGGCAGAAAAATTGCAAAAGACGCTGGCGTTGCTTTAGCCCTCACCTTGAGTGATGTCAGCATGATTCAATTTTGCAAAGCAGGTTTGGATGCCATGCTGGGAGAGGGTGTTGATTACTTGTTTTGCAACCAAGAAGAAGCCCAAGTTTGGTGTGGCTCAGAGGATTTAAATGTTGTGAAAAACAAGTTGCAAAATTTGGCCAAAATAGTTTGCCTAACACGTGGGCCTGATGGCTCAGAAATTATCACAGCAGAACAAACTTGGCATGTCCCGGCTGACAAGGTCAAGGCCATTGATACCAATGGCGCAGGAGATATGTTTGCAGGTGCCTTCTTGTATGCCATTTCACGTGGTTATTCGCCAGACAAAGCAGCAAACCTAGGCAACCATGCAGCAGCCGCGGTGGTTAGCCAACATGGCAATCGCTTAACGCTAGGGCAACTCAGCACCATCAAAGCTTACGCCCTGCCACCGCTTAAGTAATCAGAACGTTTCGGCCAGCGACAGCGGCAATGCGGCTGCATCTTTGACCGCCAGCACGGGCGTCGAAAACCCCTCGGGAAAAGGCCACTTGATGGCCAAAGCCGGGTCATTCCAAAGCAAACTGCGCTCGTACTCAGGGTACCAATAATCGGTGGTCTTGTACAAAAATTGAGCTGTTTGACTAAGCACCAAAAACCCGTGTGCAAAGCCTGGAGGCACCCAGAGTTGCGTGGCTGTTTCTGCACTCAAGTGACAGCACGCCCATTGACCAAAGGTGGCTGAGTTCTTTCGCATGTCAACCGCAACGTCAAAAACTTCCCCATGGACCACTCGCACCAATTTACCTTGGGCATGCTGAATTTGGTAGTGCAATCCACGCAAGACACCCTGAGATGACAGGCTGTGGTTATCTTGAACAAACTCTACCTTCAAGCCCGTTGCCAACTCAAAATCGCGCGCATTGTAGCTTTCATAAAAGAAGCCACGCGCATCACCAAAGACTTTGGGTTGAAGAATCAATACCTCTGGCAGATTGGTGGGTGTAACGGTGTAGGGCATCAATGAGACTTCAGTAAATTCAGTAAATATTGCCCATAGCTGTTCTTGGCCAAGGGGTTGGCCAGTTTTTCCAACTGAGCCGCATCAATCCACTTTTGGGCGAACGCAACTTCTTCAGGACAGGCAACCATCAGTCCTTGCCTTTTTTGCAGCGTAGCAATAAATCCTGCGGCCTCGAGCAAACTGTCATGTGTGCCTGTGTCGAGCCATGCATAACCTCGGCCCATCATTTCGACGCACAATTGGTTCTGCTCCAAGTAACAACGGTTCACATCGGTGATTTCCAATTCACCTCGCGCAGAAGGTTTGATGTGAGCGGCAATGTCGCACACTTGTTGGTCGTAAAAATAAAGACCCGTCACGGCGTAATT
>CANHXV010000141.1 GCA_947464665.1 Comamonadaceae bacterium | reverse complement strand
GCACGGGGTAGAACAGCAAGCCGTTCATTTCTTCAACCACTGGCAACACAGACTTGCGTGACACAGAAGTCCAGCAACCGAAAATCACGGACACTTTGTCTTGACCCAAGAGTTGCTTGGTTTTTTCAGCAAACAAAGGCCAGTTGGAAGCAGGATCGACCACCACGGGTTCGAGTTTTTTGCCCAACACACCACCCTTGGCGTTGATTTCATCGATGGCCATCAACACGGTGTCTTTCAACACGGTCTCAGAAATAGCCATGGTGCCAGACAAGCTGTGCAAGATGCCCACTTTGATGGTGTTAGACGTTTGGGCTTGTACAGAGAAAGACCAGCTGCCGGCCACTAAAGCAGAAGCAAGGGCCAAGGCTTTGAGATTGCCACGACGGTTCAACATAAGAGCACTCCAATCAAATTAAGGAAGGTTGGTAAACAAGCGAAGATCTGCAACGCTGCACAGCCTTCTGCAAGGGCTGTGCCAACCCATTGATTTTTGACCCTGATCAGAGTGGGAACTGCCTAGTTGTTTTGAATGAAGAAAGAATTTTTGGAAAAGATGGACATGCCGAAACCCAAAAAATGAACCAAATTTGTGCATTGAACACCAGTCAGCACCATAATAGTTGCGCCCCTTTGAGGTGCGATCCAAAGATTCTCCACCAGCTCGAGGGCATGCATGTTGCTTGAGGTAAGCTTGAATCTGATTTTCTAAAGAGTGCACCATGGAACTCACACCCCGTGAAAAAGACAAACTGCTGATATTCACCGCCGGCCTCTTGGCCGAACGCCGAAAAGCCCGCGGTCTCAAACTCAATTACCCCGAAGCTGTGGCCTTTATCAGTGCCGCCGTCATGGAGGGCGCGCGGGATGGCAAAACCGTGGCCCAACTCATGAGTGAAGGCCGAACACTGCTCACACGCGCAGATGTGATGGACGGCATCGCCGACATGATCCCCGACATTCAAGTGGAAGCCACCTTTCCAGACGGCACCAAACTGGTGACCGTGCATCAACCCATTGTTTAAGGAACAAGGTCATGATTCCAGGCGAACTTTTCACGGACGAAGGCTCACACACTTTGAATCCCGGTCGCAGAACCACCACACTGGTGGTGCAAAACTGCGGCGACCGCCCCATTCAAGTGGGCTCGCATTATCACTTTGCAGAAACCAATGGTGCATTGCTTTTTGATCGTGCTGCAGCCGAGGGCATGCGCCTGAACATTGCAGCAGGGACTGCGGTTCGTTTTGAACCCGGCCAACAACGCACCATTGAATTGGTCGACTACAGCGGCAAGCGAGAGGTCTACGGCTTCAGAGCCTTGGTGAATGGCGCACTGCCTGCCTCGAAAGGAAATTGATCATGGCTACCATTGGCAAGCGCGCTTACGCAGAAATGTTTGGCCCCACGGTGGGCGATCGTGTTCGTTTGGCGGACACAGAATTGATTGTGGAAGTTGAGAAAGACTTCACACTCTTGGCAGGCGGTTATGGTGAAGAAGCCAAATTTGGGGGCGGCAAAACCATCCGCGATGGCATGGCGCAATCACAACGTACACGAGATGGCACCGGCACAGGCCCACAATCGGGTGGTTCGGTTGATACTGTCATGACCAATGCGCTGATCATTGATCACTGGGGTATTGTGAAAGCCGACATTGGCTTAAAAGACGGCCGCATTGTGGCCATTGGCAAAGCAGGCAACCCTGATACACAACCTGGCATTGACATCATCATTGGTCCTGGCACCGAAGTGATCAGCTGCGAAGGCAACATCGTGACGGCAGGTGGCATTGACACGCACATTCACTTCATCGCACCGCAACAAATTGAGGAGGCCTTGGCCAGCGGCATCACCACCATGATTGGCGGCGGCACAGGCCCTGCTACGGGCACCTTTGCCACCACCTGCACCCCAGGCGCCTGGAACATTGAGCGCATGATGCAAGCCGCTGACGCCTTCCCCATGAACTTGGGCTTCTTAGGCAAGGGCAATGCCGCACTGCCTGGCTCTTTGCGTGAGCAAATCAATGCCGGTGTCATTGGTCTCAAGCTTCACGAAGACTGGGGCACGACACCTGCTGCCATCGACAACTGCTTGAATGTGGCAGAAGAAACTGACACACAGGTGGCCATTCACACCGACACCTTGAACGAGTCTGGCTTTGTAGAAGATACCGTGGCAGCCTTTAAAGGCCGCACCATTCACACCTTCCACACCGAAGGTGCAGGTGGAGGCCATGCCCCAGATATTTTGAAAGTAGTGGGCGAGGCCAATGTGCTGCCATCTTCCACCAACCCTACTCGCCCCTACACCATCAACACGCTAGACGAACACGTTGACATGCTGATGGTCTGTCATCACCTTGACCCCTCCATTGCCGAAGACTTGGCCTTTGCAGAAAGTCGCATTCGCAAAGAAACCATTGCCGCCGAAGACATCTTGCACGATCTTGGCGCCATCAGCATGTTCAGCTCGGACAGCCAAGCCATGGGCCGCGTGGGCGAAGTGATTTTACGTTGTTGGCAAACTGCTCACAAAATGAAAGTTCAGCGCGGCAAGTTGCCAGGCGACACAGATCGCAATGACAACGCCCGCGTGAAACGCTATATAGCCAAGCTTTCCATCAACCCTGCCATTGCGCATGGCATCAGCCATGAAGTGGGCAGCATTGAAGTGGGCAAATGGGCCGACTTGATCATTTGGAAGCCAGCCTTTTTTGGCGTCAAACCTGCCGTCATCTTGAAAGGTGGCTTCATTGCCATGGCCGCCATGGGCGATCCCAACGCCTCCATTCCCACGCCACAACCTGTCCACTATCGCCCCATGTTTGGCAGCTTTGGCGGGGCATTGGCTCGCGGGTCGCTCACCTTTGTATCTCAAGCCGGCCTGGCTGCTGGCATTGGTCAAAAATATGGTTTGCAGAAAACACTGTCTGCTGTCAAAGGCATTCGAGGTGTGGGCAAGCGCCACATGATTCTGAATGACTACACACCTAAGATGGAAGTGGATGCGCAAACCTATGCGGTGCGTGCGGATGGATTATTACTGACCTGCGAACCTGCAGTCAGTTTGCCTATGACTCAGCGCTACTTCTTGTTTTGATGAACAGAAATTGATGCACTTTTTTTGATTGATTGAATGCTCACTTGTTCTAAATTAATTGCCGCTGGCCAAGGTCTGGCAAAGGCTCTGATGAAACGTGCGCCCACAGTTTCTTTAGATTGGGATGTCAGACAAAAAAGCCGTTTCCAAGTGGCCGATTCATCAGGTCGTGTGTTGTCTGTGTTTTTGCAGCGCGGACAGGTGGTGCGCGGTGGTGATGTGTTAGTGGCAGAGGACGGTAGTTTGGTACGCGTAGAAGCTGCACCTCAAGCACTGCTTCGGGTCACAGTTTGCCCTCAACACGGAACGCCATTTGACCTCACACGTGCGGCCTATCACTTGGGTAACCGCCATGTGCCCATTGAACTCAAACCAGATCACCTCAAAATAGAGCCCGACTCCGTGTTGGCAGACATGTTGAAATCGATGCACTTGATCGTCAACACAGTAGAGGAGTCATTTGAGCCTGAAGGGGGTGCTTATGGTGCTCACCATGGCGGCTCAAGTCACTCTCATGATCACGGACATGATCACGATCATGCACCAGCAGATCAAAAGTCCCATGAACAAGCTCATGTGCATGGCCCAAGCTGCAAGCATGACCACTGAACTGCTTCAACTCATTTGGCTAGCATCACCTGCATTGCCAGTGGGTGGCTTCTCTTACTCCGAAGCGCTAGAAGCCGCCATTGATCACGAGTATGTGCACAATGAGTCTTCTTGCTCAGATTGGCTGGCTGATCAACTTCATTTGTCTCAAGCCCGGGGCGACATGGCCCTCATGGCACAAGCCATTCCTGCTTGGCAAACTTTGAACATTGCAAGGCTGAAAGAACTCAGCGCATGGGTTCATGCTACACGCGAAACGCATGAGATGCGATTACAAACAGAGCAAATGGGTCGCTCGCTTCTAGATTGGCTGCGTATTCAAAACAAAGCTCATACAGATACCTTGCAACTTTGTAGCGAACTGCGACCCACTTACCCCATCGCCATGTCTTTGGCGCTGTCATTGGCCAATGCACCGATTGAAAATGCCCTACAGGCTTATGCGTTTGGTTGGGCAGAAAACATGACACAGGCCGCACTGAAAGCTGTACCCTTAGGTCAAATTTCAGGTCAAAAAATACTTGCCCGACTGGCCCAAGAAATTCCAGAAGCCGTGGAACATGCCATGGCCTTAAGCGACTACGATCGCCAAGCTTTTTGCCCCATGCTGGCAGTCATGTCTGCCAGACACGAAACCCAATACTCACGACTGTTCAGATCATGACCGCACTTCACCACATTCCCAATCGAATCAAAAAATTGCCACCCCTTCGTGTGGGCATTGGTGGCCCTGTAGGCTCAGGCAAAACCACCTTGCTTGAAATGCTGTGCAAAAGCATGCGTCAAAAATGGGACCTGGTGGCCATCACCAACGATATTTACACCAAAGAAGACCAACGCTTGCTTACTGTGAGTGGCGCTTTGGATGCAGACCGCATCATGGGTGTAGAAACCGGCGGCTGCCCTCATACCGCCATCCGCGAAGATGCCTCTATCAACCTAGAAGCCATTGACCGCATGCTCGAAAAGTTTCCCAACGCCGATGTGGTGTTTGTAGAAAGCGGTGGCGACAACTTGGCCGCCACCTTCAGCCCCGAACTGTCCGACCTCACCATCTACGTAATCGACGTCGCCGCTGGCGAAAAAATCCCACGAAAAGGTGGCCCTGGCATCACCAAAAGCGATCTCTTCGTCATCAACAAAACCGACCTCGCCCCCTACGTGGGCGCCGATCTGAACGTCATGCACGCCGACACCACGCGGATGCGCACCACCCCCAAAGGCCTCAAGCCTTTCGTCATGACCAACCTCAAAACCCAAACCGGCCTAGCCGAAATCATCGCCTACATTGAAACCCAAGGCATGCTGTTGAATTAAATTGGGGTCAGATCAACATTAATTTAGTCTTGCTCCTAAATCTTGCGCCAAATTGGTCTTAGAACAAGGTTACAATTCTCCCCGCAGGAAGTGTGGCAGAGTGGTCGATTGCACCGGTCTTGAAAACCGGCGGCTCGAAAGGGCCCGTGAGTTCGAATCTCACCGCTTCCGCCAATAGGTCGTTTTACGACCTTTTTTTTCGTCTC
>CANHXV010000140.1 GCA_947464665.1 Comamonadaceae bacterium | reverse complement strand
CTTCGAGTGAAAGTGGACGAAGCGCTGTTCAGACAACTGCAATCGCGGCTGAATACAACGGAACTTGTTGAACTCACCACCACCATTGCGGCCTACAACATGGTGGCCAGGTTGTTGGTAGCACTCGAAATTACGCCTGAGACCTAGGTGCAAAAGAGGCCTTTAGTGTCTATAAACCCTAGGCTCTGGTTTGATTTTCTATAGAAAGTCGTTCGGAACTAAAGACATTATTCAGCCCCTTGGCTAAAATATTCAGTTCCTCTTTCATTCCTAGGAGAATGACCATGCCCGCTTTATTGCCCCACATTGACCCCGATGGCTTGCTTGAATTTTCTGTGGTTTACACAGACCGAGCACTGAACCACATGTCCAAGCGCTTTCAAGGTGTGATGCAAGACATCTCTGCCATTCTGAAAGATGTATATGCCGCCCATTCGGTGGCCTTGGTGCCTGGCAGTGGGACTTTTGGTATGGAGGCGGTGGCTCGGCAATTTGCACAAGGCCAAAAAGTCATGGTCATTCGCAACGGCTGGTTCAGTTTTCGCTGGACTCAGATTTTTGACATGGGAGCTATTCCTAGCCAATCCATCGTTCTGAAAGCACGCCAACAAAGCAGCGATACCAAATCTGCTTGGACTCCCCTCGCCATTGAAGAAGTTGAAGCACAGATTGCTGCCGAAAAACCTGCAGTCGTGTTTGCGCCTCACGTTGAAACAGCGGCTGGCTTGATGCTGCCCGACGCTTACTTGTCGCGCCTTAGTGCAGCTGTTCACAAGGTGGGTGGCCTCTTGGTCTTGGACTGCATTGCATCTGGTGCCATGTGGGTAGACATGAAATCGACGGGCGTTGATGTTTTAATCAGCGCACCGCAAAAAGGTTGGAGTGGTTCGCCCTGTTGCGCCATGGTCATGTTCAGTGAGCGGGCTCGAAAAGCCATTGAGGCTACGCAGAGTTCTAGCTTCGCATGTGACCTCAAAAAATGGTTGCAAATCATGGAGGCTTATGAGAATGGTACGCACATGTACCACACCACCATGCCAACAGATGCGCTTGCTCAATTGCGCGATGTGATGAAAGAAACGCAGTCATATGGCTTTGCAAAGGTGAAGCAAGAACAACAAGAACTGGGTCAGCAAGTTCGAAGCTTGTTAGAGTCTCGCGGCTTCAAAAGTGTAGCTGCGCAGGGGTTTCAAGCCCCTGGTGTGGTGGTGAGCTACACCCAAGATGCCGAAATTCACAACAGCAAAAAGTTCCTTTCTTTGGGCCTACAAACTGCAGCCGGTGTGCCATTGCAATGCGATGAGCCCAAAGATTTCATGACTTTCCGAATTGGCTTGTTCGGTCTGGAAAAGCTGCACAACCCAGCACGCAGCGTGCAGCACTTATCTCAGGCGCTTGACGAGATGGGTTATTTGCCCATTAAGGCGAAAGAGCCAGCCATGGCCTAAGGCGGTGAAGCCTGAGCAAACTGTTGGCATGCAGCATTCACAGCCACCGCATTTAAATTGGCGTGATTCTTTTCGGGTTAAAAGCTTTCGCTACCAGTGGCCCGCAGACCTAGCCACCTCTTGGGCCTTTGAAATGGAAACCATCCTTTTAGGGTGGTACATCTTGTCTGCCTCTGGTTCCGTATTGATGCTGGTTGTCTACGGTTCTTTGCAGTATTTAGGTTCTTTGGTGGCACCTGTGTTTGGTGTGGTGTGCGACCGAATGGGCTATCGGCGAATGCTGTGGTCAACCCGGGCAATTTACGCCTTGATGGCTTTTGTGATCATGCTGCTTTCTTATTTTCAAGCTCTAACGCCAGAGAGGGTGCTCATCTTGGCTGCGATTGTGGGCACCATTCGGCCTTCCGATCAGATGATGCGCAATGCATTGATTGCCAAGACATTGCCTGCAGCGCAATTGATGGGCGCTTTAGGTATTTCAAGAATGACGTCCGAGTCTGCCAGGATCGCCGGCGCGCTGGCCGGAGCTGGCATTGTGGCCGTGCTAGGCATGACCTCAGCTTATGCGGTTGTCACTTTTTTGTATGTCCTGAGTTTTTGGCTTTCCAGGGGTGTGGACGATGTTCAGCCAACAGAGAATGCTGCTGCACTTGCCAGTCCGCTTGAAGATTTGAAATCGGCATTCACTTATGTCTGGCACAAGCCTATTTTGATGGGTGCCATGGCAGTTGCCTTTTTGGTGAACTTATTGGCATTTCCTTTTTCGCTGGGTTTGCTGCCGTATGCCGCTAAACATATTTTTCTGACCAATCAGACAGGCCTAGGTTTTTTGGGAGCCAGTTTTGCATTTGGTGGCCTCTTAGCATCCTTGACTTTAAGCACACACAAATTAAAACTGCGCGCTTCTCAAACCATGATCCTTGCCTCGGGCGTTTGGTTTTCGTTGGATCTCTTTTTTGCATTCACCAGCAATTTGTACATCGGCATGTTCGTTTTGATGTTGGCTGGGTTTGTGCAGAGTCTTTGCATGACGCCTTTGGCAGCAGTCATGCTGCGTGCCACTGAACCTGCTTTCCACGGGCGGGTGATGGGCATGCGCATGCTGGCCATTTGGGGATTGCCCATTGGGCTTTTGGCCAGTGGCCCCTTGGTTGAAAGCATCGGCTATGTCTCGACGGCTTGGGTTTATTCAGTCATGGGTTTGGTTTTAACCATGGCCATCACGCTTTACTGGCGCCATGCCTTGTGGGATAAACGCTCTGTTGCCAACAACCCGCTTTGAATTATGGGGACGCTACAAGTCCAAACTTTTTGATCAGTCGATCCTTGGCACTTGGCAGAAAGTTAATTCTTGCGACGTCGCCATTCAGTGTTTTGATTAAAAGTGGGTCCATCACTCGATACCAAAGGGGTGGCAGATAGGCCAAGAAAAACATTCCGAAATAGCCAGAAGGCAGTCTGGGTAGTTCTGGAAAATCGCGCAGCGATTGGTAACTGCGGCCTGGGTGAGTGTGGTGATCCGAATGTCGCTGCAGTTGAAACAACACCAGGTTAGAAACCAAATGATTGCTGTTCCATGAGTGGTGTGGCTGGCAATTTTCGTAATTGCCGTTGGCCGTTTTGAGTCTTTGAATGCCGTAATGCTCTACATAATTGGCGGAGCTTAATTGAAATGCACCCCAAATCACCATAGGAATGAGCACGAGCACCATGTCCCAGCCATAAAAGGCAATTAAGCAACCGTAGACCCCAGTGCTTAAGCAAAGCGCTTGAAGTATTTCATTCTCAAAATGCCACACTGATTTGTTCAGACGTTGCAGTCGATCGGCTTCCAATCGCCATGCGCGAATGGCGGCGCCAGGCATTTCTCGGCATGCAAATTGGTAAATGTTCTCGCCCATTTTGGAAGATGCAGGATCTTCAGGGGTGCTGACGTGACGGTGATGGCCCCTGTTGTGTTCTATGGAGAAGTGTCCGTAAGCACCCAAGGCGGTATTGAAAAGTGCCACTTTTCTGGGGACCGTTTGCAGTTTATGGCCAAGTTCATGGCTGACGTTCAAGCCAAAACCTAATACCGATCCAGTGGTCATCACAGTGGCAAGCCATTCAAACGCATTCAATGAAAAGGTGCACAGAAATATGCAATTGAAAATAACTGCAATCCATAAAATGGGAATGGTTGCATATGTGATCCAACGGTAGTAGGGGTCGGCTTCTAAATCTTCAATCGACGATTCAGGAGGATTGCTGGTGTCTTCGCCAATCAGAAAATCTAAAAGCGGAACAAAGAAATAATAAAAAACCAAGGGGAAAAATAAAATCCAACGGTTGACCTCAAAGCTTGAGACGGCAACCGTTCCGACCAATGCAATGGCGGGACCAACAACAGACAATAGCCAAGCAAATCGCTTCTTGTCAGTGTAAGAGGGTTGTGGCGTGGGGCCGTCTTCAATGGCTGAGTTCAAAATGAAAAATGCCTCAAGTTAGATGTGTCAAGTATGCCGACCGATATCTGAATGAACAGGGTATTACCCCTAGGTTGTTTCTGCCACTTGTTCTATAAACCCAGTCATGGCGTGGCCTATTGGGTGCCAAGCATTTTGGAAGGTGATGTGAATGTTTCAGCAAGAATTTGATTATGTCGTGATCGGGGGCGGCTCGGCAGGTTGTTGTGTCGCAGGGCGCTTGTCAGAAGATTTGGCGACATCGATTTGTTTGCTCGAGGCGGGCGGCCCTGACGACTCGGTATTTGTTCGGGCACCACTCGGATTTGCAGCGACGGCTTCACTCAACATCAACAGTTGGGGTTATCACACGGTGCCCCAAGCGGGCTTCAATGGTCGACAGGGGTTTCAGCCTCGCGGAAAAGTGATGGGTGGCAGCTCTTCCGTCAATGCCATGGTCTACACCCGTGGCAACCCGCAAGACTATGACAACTGGGCGGCACTTGGCAACAAGGGCTGGTCCTATCAAGATGTTTTGCCTGTGTTCAAGAGATCAGAACACAACGAGTGCTTTGGCGCAACGGCTTACCGCGGCGTGGGCGGACCTTTGAATGTGAGTTATTTGCGAAGTCCAAGCCCCTTGAACCAGGCCTTTGTCAAAGCTTGCAATGAACAAGGCATTCCTTCCAATGCAGATTACAACGGCGAAAAACAATTTGGCGTTTCACCAGGGCAAGTGACACAGAAGGGCGGCGAGCGCTGGAATGCCGCAAGGGCGTATCTAGACCCGCATCGACATCAAGATAATTTGCATGTCATATCGCATGCACACGCAACGCAAATCATGTTTGAGGGCAAGCGAGCCATCGGTGTCAAATACAAGGTCAATGGCGTGCACCATGAAGTTCACGCGCGCAAAGAAGTGATTGTGTCGGGTGGTGCTTTCGGCTCTCCACAGTTGTTGATGTTGTCTGGGGTTGGGCCTGCGCTGCATTTGCAAGACATGGGGATTCCAGTGGTGCATGAACTGCCCGGCGTAGGTCAGAATTTACAAGATCACATCACCACAGTCTTGATTTATAAAACACAAAAAATCAATGAAGCTTTGGGCTTTTCCTTAAAGGGCATACTCAACTTGATCAAGGCCTTGTTCGAGTGGCGATCAAAGCGCACAGGCTGGATCACTTCCAATGTTTCAGAAACACAAGGCTTTATTTCCACCGAAGGCAACTCAGAGTACCCCAACATACAGCTGGCTTTGTGTACCAGCATGGTCGATGATCACGCCCGCAAAATTCACAGAGGGCATGGCTACACGCTTCATGTCACCCTCATGCGGCCCAAAAGCCGAG
>CANHXV010000139.1 GCA_947464665.1 Comamonadaceae bacterium | reverse complement strand
GGGCACCATTGACTAAGTAGACAGCCATGACATCCTTCAGCGCACCCTTTGAAATTCATGTTCATGGTGAAATCCTGTTGAGAGATGACGTGGACTTCAAGGCTCTCCAAGAAGCCGCCAAGCCTCTTTGGAAATACGCAGGTGCCAAATCTCTCACAGAAGGTGCACAAAGCCTTTACGAAGAAGAGCCTGGTATTCGTTTCGAAGCTGCAGATCACAAACTCCAACTGTGCTGGACTGTCCGCGGCGACGAAGATTTTCGCCAAGTGCTAGATGATCTTTGTATGAACATCAACGAAATTTCGGCAGCTGGCGCTCAGCTAGAAATTACGTTTTACGACACTGAGTTTGAAGATGAAGATGAATCGCGCGGCGCTGAGTCACGCGATGACTTCCTCATTCTCTTTGTGGGCCCCGATCCTGCATCTATCATGCAGGCACAAAGAGATTTGCTGGTTCAAGATGTGGTGGGGCTCATGGAGCGCCATTTTGATGGCTCAGAGCTCAGTGGTGTGGTCCAAGAAATTGACAAGCTGTTCTCGGAGCGATTTAGCGATTTGGTCAGCTCCCTCGAATTGGGCAAGCCGCCTCGGGGCAGCGGTGGTGGCGGACCACAAGGTGGTGGCCATGGCGGGGGCCGTCGGCCACGCCATTTGCACTGAATTCATATTCAAACGCCATCAGGCCTTGGCCCACTTGCCATGCTCAATCCAGGTGTCAAGCGCAGAGAAGTATTTGGCTGGGCTATGTACGACTTCGCCAATTCTGGCTACACCACGGTAGTCATCACGGCGGTCTTTGCGGCTTACTTTGTGGGTACCGTGGCCGACCAAGCAGATTGGGCCACTTTGGCTTGGACCAGTACTCTGAGTTTGTCCTACGCCATTGTGATGCTCACCATGCCAGCCATGGGCGAGTGGGCTGATCGACACGCCGCAAAGAAAAAAATGCTCATGGGTGTCACGGCTGCCTGCGTGATCAGTACGGTAGCCTTGGCTTGGGTAGGGCCCGGCCAAGTGGCTATGGCGGTTATTTGCATTGTCATCTCCAATACTTTTTTTTCGTACGGTGAATCTTTAACAGCCGCATTTTTGCCTGAACTGGCCACCCCCGAAGCCATGGGCCGAGTCAGTGCTTGGGGATGGGCTTGGGGCTACTTGGGCGGCATGCTAACTCTGGGAATATGTTTGGCCTATGTGCTGTGGGCACAAGGGCAGGGACAAACGGCTGGACAATTTGTGCCAGTCACCATGCTTGTGACAGCCGTCATTTATGCGCTGGCTGCATGCGTCACCTTTGCACTTATGAAAGAGCATGCCAAACCACAACTCACACGCTTGCGATCGCGTAGTCGGTGGCAACAACTGTGTCAAACATTTGAAGAAGCCAAAGCCTACAAAGATTTCATGCAACTCATGGCCTGTGCAGTGGCCTATCAAGGCGGCGTGGCTGTGGCCATTACCTTGGCAGCCATCTACGCCGAACAAGTCATTGGATTTCAGCCTCAAGAAACCATGATCCTCATTTTTGTATTGAACATTGCGGCTTTGGTTGGGGCATTGGTGTTTGGGTATGCCCAAGACCGTATTGGTCACAAATTGGCGCTGGCTTTAACTTTGATGGGTTGGAGCATCACCTGTGTGTTGGCAGCGCTAACCACCAGCAAAGAGGTGTTCTGGTGGGCTGCTGCCTTGGCGGGTGTCTGCATGGGTTCCAGCCAATCCTCTGGCAGAGCCATGGCGGGCTTGTTCATTCCAAGTCATCGTTTGGCTGAATTTTTTGGCTTGTGGACATTTGCTATTCGACTGGCCAGCATTGTGGGTCCATTGGGTTATGGCTTGATCACTTGGATCACGGCTGGCAATCAGCGCTTGGCCATTGGCGCCACCACGGTTTTGTTCCTGGTTGGTTTGGCTTTGTTGTTGCCCATCAATGTGCAGCGAGGTCAAAACAAGGCCCAAACGCAAGACTAAATCACAAGCTCAATGTCTGCTTTTCGATACCTTCAGGCCTATCCAGACAACTTGCAGTTGCAAGTTCAAAAAATCATCGATGGCCCTGGTTTGGCCGCATGGCTAAAGTCCAGACATTCCGAGCCACATAGCATACGCACCGATGGCGCTCTTTACACCTACGTCATGGAACTCAAAAATGAATTTCTGCGGCAGGCTGACCCCATTAACAAGGTGAGCTATGACAGCAAGCTGCAAATCATTCAACATGCCTTAGGTTTGCACACCACCACCTCACGTATTCAAGGCAGCAAACTGAAATCAAAGCGCGACATCAAGGTGGCAGCCCTGTTCAAAGAAACGCCTATTGCGTTTTTACAAATGATCGCAGTGCATGAATTGGCACATCTCAAAGTGCGAGAACACGACAAAGCTTTTTACAAACTATGCCACCACATGGCGCCAGATTATGCGCAGTGGGAGTTTGAGCTTCGTGTGTACCTCACTCACTTAGATCAGGGTGGCGAGAGGCTTTGGGTCGTGGCTTGATGGCAAAGTTCGGGCGGCAAGCCTAACCACCGAAGGGCAGCAGATTGAAGTGAGCTTAAGGCGCCTGTGGTCCAAAGTTCAATCTTTTCAGATTCGCTGGAATGAGAATGGGCAAGAGGAACTTCATTGGCCTGTGTGATTAAGCGTTTGGTTTGTTTCGCAACCGCTTCACCCGTTGAAAGAAGCTGAACCTCAGGACCAACCAGATTTTGCAAAATATCTTGCACAAATATGTAGTGTGTACAGCCTAAAACCAAGGTGTCTATTTGAGATGTGGCATGCCCAAAAGAGCCCATGCTCTGAACATACTTTGCACACAAATGCGCTATCTCTGCGGTGTCGTTGAAAGATTTTTCAGTTTGCTTTTCTATGGCCAGCGCCAAGCCCTTGCAGGCTTGCAAAACAAAATGGCCTTGCTTGGGCAAAGCATCTTTTTGAACTGTTTGCAGCAGCTTTTCGAAACGCGAGCTGTTGAGGGTTCCTTGAGTGCCCATCACGCCCACGCACCCAGTTTGTGTTTGTACAAGCGCGGGTTTGAGTGCAGGTTCAACGCCTATGAAAGGCACGAGAGGGTATTCGGCACGCAAACTCTCAATGGCCACAGCCGTGGCTGTATTGCATGCCACGACCAAAGCCTTCAAGCGGCCTCGCGCCAAAAGCTTTGCAGTGATGTCATGGCTTCGTGCTATGACGAAGTCGTCGGTGCGCTCGCCATAGGGTGCAAAGCCACTGTCAGCCCAGTAGATGAAGCGCTCTTGCGGCATTTCTGCACGCAAGGCTTTCAAAACACTCAGGCCGCCAATGCCACTGTCAAAAACGCCGATGACTCCTTCTAGGTCACTCGCATTTTGAGTGGTAGGCTTAATTGGCGCCAACTTTGATGCCTTTGAACTCGCCTGTGGCAATTCGTTTTTGCCATTCAGCTGGGCCCGTGTTGTGTGCGCTTGTGCCACCCGAATCTACCGCTACCGTGACGGGCATGTCGACTACATCAAATTCGTAAATGGCTTCCATTCCCAAATCGGCAAAGCCAACGACCTTGGATTGTTTGATGGCTTTGGAGACCAAGTAAGCGGCGCCGCCGACAGCCATCAGGTAGGCGGACTTGTGCTTTTGAATGGCCGCGATGGCCTCAGGTCCACGCTCGGCCTTTCCCACCATGGCAATCAGGCCGGTTTGGGCCAACATCATCTCGGTGAATTTGTCCATCCGCGTTGAAGTTGTGGGGCCAGCAGGGCCAACCACTTCGCCCTTCATGGGGTCAACTGGGCCCACGTAGTAAATGACGCGGTTGGTAAAATCTACTGGCAGCTTTTCCCCCTTGGCCAGCATGTCTTGAATGCGCTTGTGAGCCGCATCGCGACCTGTCAACATCTTGCCGTTTAAAAGCAATGTTTGACCGGGCTTCCAACTGGCCACTTCGGCAGGGGTAAGGGCATTCAAATCGACTCGCTTGCTCTTCTCTGTATTGGGTGTCCAGTTCACATCGGGCCACAAATCCAGAGAAGGCGCCTCCAAATAAACGGGCCCAGAGCCGTCCATCACAAAATGCGCGTGTCGGGTGGCAGCACAGTTTGGAATCATGGCTACAGGCTTGCTGGCCGCGTGCGTGGGGTACATCTTGATTTTGATGTCGAGCACCGTCGTGAGACCCCCCAAACCTTGCGCACCAATGCCAAGCGCGTTGACCTTGTCATAAATCTCCAGTCGCATGTTTTCGACTTGCGAGAGCTTCTCGCCCTTGCTTGATTTCTCGAGCAGCTGGTACATGTCCAGGTCGTCCATCAAACTTTCTTTCGCCATCAGAGCTGCCTTTTCAGCAGTACCACCAATGCCAATGCCCAACATGCCAGGAGGGCACCAACCAGCACCCATGGTGGGTACTGTTTTCAAGACCCAGTCGACGACACTGTCGCTGGGGTTGAGCATGACCATCTTGGACTTGTTTTCACTGCCGCCACCTTTTGCGGCAACGGTGATGTCCAGTTTGTTGCCGGGCACTATTTGCGTGAAGATCACGGCCGGGGAATTGTCTTGTGTGTTCTTGCGAGCAAATTCAGGATCAGAAACTACCGATGCGCGCAACATGTTGTCGGCGTAGTTGTAACCTCGGCGCACACCTTCGTTGATGGCATCTTCCAAGCCGCCTTTGAAGTTGTCGAACTTGATGTCCATGCCGACTTTCAAAAACACATTCACGATGCCGGTGTCTTGGCACATGGGACGATGGCCCATGGCGCTCATTTTGCTGTTCGTCAAAATTTGCGCAAGGGCGTCTTTGGCCGCGGGGCTTTGCTCGCGGTGGTACGCAGAAGCTAAGTGGGAGATGAAATCAGCAGGGTGGTAGTAGCTGATGTATTGCAGGGCAGCAGCGACCGATTCAATCAGGTCTTCTTCTTTAATCAGGGTGGTCATTTCTATCTTTCGCAGGATCTCATTTATATTTTCAGATTTCAGGTTTGACGTGCTGGCGCTTCAAGGCTCTTAATGCTTGTCGTGATGTGACATCAGCTTGTCGGTATAGGCGATGGCCAAGGCGCTTAGCAAGAACGTGACATGAATGATGGTTTGCCACATCAGAACTTGTTCGGTGTAGTTGGCAGCGTTGATGAATGTCTTGAGCAGGTGGATGGAACTGATGCCGATGATGGCAGTGCCTAATTTCACTTTCAAAACAGACGCATTCACATGACTCAGCCATTCTGGTTGGTCGGGGTGGTTTTCCAAATCCATGCGCGACACAAATGTTTCGTAGCCACCCACAATGACCATGATGAGCAGGTTGGAAATC